>CAMBXM010000077.1 GCA_945871815.1 Singulisphaera sp. GP187 | reverse complement strand
GTGAGCAATCCACGAGCGCGGCGATCCGCGACGATCAACTCGGCGGCCGCACTGCCCCACATCGAACCGGCGTTGATCGTGTCGAGCACCGGGCCATCGCCCAGCACACCCTGGCGCGGAACGACGTTGTAGAGCGCGCGGGCGCCGCTACCGGACGCCGGCGTCTGGTGGCAGGCCACGCAACTCGTCGTGTCGATGGTCTTCACGCCGTCTTCGGGCTGCCAGATGAACTCGTGCAGAGCCCTGCCGATGAGCGATAGTCGCTCCACATACGGCTTGCTGCCCGGGGCCCACATTGGGTCCATCAAGCCGTTGTTGATGAACGTCATGATGTTCTGCTCGATTTGCGCCGGCAGGCGCGGCGGAACGTTGTTGAGGTAGGCGCGGTCGAGATCGCGCTGCGTGAAGCGGATGCGCTCGCCGGTCGTGTCCGGTGCCGAGACCTGCTGCCAGTTGGCCGCCGGAGTGATCGCATGGGGGCGTGCGAGGATCACCGGGACGAAGTTGCCGGCGATGCCCGCGACCATGGGGAATTCGGTCGCCAAGCCAACGATCGGCGGCTCGGCGGCCACCGCGACGGCGCCATCGACGGCAGTCACACGGAACCCGCGTTGGAAGGTGAACGGGTTCGGCACGAGGTTGCGTGCAATCGGCCTGCCGAGACCATCGCGCGTGAACTGGATGCCCATACCCTGCGGTACGTCGATCAGGAACGAGTTGGGGTCGAAGTGCGCGACGCCACCTGTGTAGCTGTTGAGCACAAGATCAAACATGTTCTCGAACGGCATCGGTGTGAACTGGCCCGAATCAGGCGCCGTTTCGACGGCGACCACTGGGCAGTTGAGCCGCACTTTGGTCGAGCGGATCGGCAGGTTCGAGTTCTGCACATCGTGCAGCGATCGGAACGACCCAAAGGGGACGCCAGCCGGCACGACGACGGTCCAGACCTCCCAGAACGACGAATAGAACGGCATGCCGGGGATGCGCGACATCACCAGATGCGGCGCCGTCTCGCTAGGCAGCGTGTGGCCTTGCGGGTCCTCGAACTTGAACATGACCTGCGGGTGCGAGATGCCATCTTCGATCTCGTACGGCGCCAAGCTGACGACTGTGCCGTCGAACCACGCGTGCTCCTGCGCGGGCGAGCCCGGGTCGGTAGTCGAGCCCATTGGGACCACCGGGCAGTTCAGGTGCACGTTGGTCTCGTACATCGTGACGATGTCCGGGTGCCCCAGCAGCTTTGCAGCTGAGTCGATGCGCACCATCGGGTCGTTGGCGTTGTAGTTCGGTCCCATGACGACGATGGCGACCTCCCAGACCGCGCTGTAGTTGCGCGCCACGAGATCGGTCACGTTGGGTGCAGCGCCCTTTGGCACGACCTCCGCTACCGGCAATTGCCCTTGGATGGGCTGGCCGCTGTACTGATCGACGAAGACATACAAGTCCGCGTGACCGTCGCCGTCGGACTGGTTCTGGCCGTTTACGCGAGGGGGGAAGCGCAGCTTGAGCTGGCGCCCTTCGCCGAAGACCGTGAAGTCGCCAATGTGGATCGGCGAGGTGGGAATGGGTTCGAGGCGTGGGTCGCCGGCAAATGGTGTGACCTGCGGCAGGGATTGTGGATAACCCTGAGCAAGCAATGCCTGGCAGCTCAACGCCGTCAATAAGACGCAACGTGGGGTGAGCATGGAGTCGGAGCCGAGTGAGAGTCTCTGAGCCATGCATTGTCGCTCATTGGAACAATCTCGACCAGACCCTGTGCCTGCGTCACCGTTCTGCAGCGGCGTATCGGTGACGACTTGCAGGCCGCAGCAGTGGTGGCCTCGCGTCTCGGGCAGCCAATGACATCGCGGCCTTCACCCGAAATGCGTGCATGCGGTGCGGCGATACGTTCGCTGGCACCGACGCCACAAAAAACTCTGCGTGTTTTCGAACTGGGTTCCTGATGCGCCAGCGGCTGCGGCCGGCCTCGCTCGCAGGCTCATTGAGAAACGACTCCTACCAACCGCTCAGCCTAGGAGCGCTCGCGCAAACACATCACTGCTGCTGAGGATGCCAATGACCTTCAAGCCGTCGACTACCGGCATGCGTCGTACGCCGCTCATGCGCATCAGATTGATGCAGTCGATGAGGTTGACGTCCTTTGGCACGCAGATCGAAGGCCGCGTCATCACGTCGCCTACTGTGGCTCGGTCGAGGACCGAAGCATCTTGGCTGCCCAACAGGTTGACGATGTCCTTGCTGGTCAGGATGCCAGGTAGGTCGTGTTCGGTGTCACCGCGCACCAGCAACGCCCGCACGTGCTGCGTCTGCATTCGCTCGGCGGCGGTCCGGACAGTCTCGTGTGGCTCGGCCCAGACGATCTCGCGCGCCATAACGGTTTCGGCGCGCACGGTGCGGAGGTCGGTAGTCATGTCGGTTCTTCGGTGATCTGGCCAGTGCTCGCATCCCAGCGAAAGCGGACGCCGGTCGTGGTGGTTTCGAGCTTGCGCTCGGCGGTGCCGAAGCGAATGCGAACGCCGGCTCGTGCCGCGCCGCGGATCTCGATGGTCGCCGTGGCCAGGAACTCTCGCTGGCGTGCTGCGAGAGCGAGTTTCTCGGTGAGAGCCGCGTCGACTGCCGCCATCTGGCTGCGGCCTAGCTTGCCGCCGCGTGCGGGACCGAATGCCCTTGGCAGTGCCTTCTTGGCGTTGCGTTCGGCTCGGTCGCGCTGCTGGTCGCGTCGCTGCAGTTCGGCGCTCTCGCTAGTCAGGTCCCCAGCAGCGAGCAGGGTCGGCACGCCAGCGTCGGAGCCGGCCTGCAGCACGGCAATGCGCGTTCGTGCGCGCAGGGAGCCGCCCAGTACGTGGCCGCGGCCTTGCAGCAAGTGGATCTCGCCGGCGGCGGCCTCACAGTTCACGAGTTCGTCGAGGGCGATGACCGTGCTGTTTGCCGACAGCTTCGACGACGTTGCGTGGCGGCAGCGGATCTCGCCGCCGGCCTCGATGCGGCTGCCCGCTTGGATGCCGAGCCCGATCTTGACCGTTCCTCCGGCCACGATCGAACCGCCGTAGGTGCAACCTTGCACTTCGACGTCGCCGTCCGCTTCGACTTGAAAGCCCTCGCCGAGATCCCCGGTGACCTGCACGGACCCGTGCGTGTGTAAGTTGCCCGTGCGCAGGTCGACGTTGCCCTTGTGGATGAACAGCGGCACGACATCGATGCCGCCTCCCGCCAAGGTGACGACGCCGTCGCGCGCAGCGTGGACGAGCCCGTTGCTGTCGATCGCGACGCCGGGACCAAGCCGCAGAGCCGCCGGCCGCACGGGCGCGACCGCCAGCGGCCGACCCAAGACCGTCGTGCCGGGCACGCCTTGGATGGGCGGGTGCACGCGCGCGATCTCGGCGCCCGCTGCGGCCGGGTGAAGGAAACCGCGTTCGTGGAAATCGACGCCATCGCCATCGCGGCGATGACCGGGTTGAAGGTGCTCCCCGAAGGCGAAGTCGACGCGGCCAGGCTCACCGATAACTGGCGGCTGACCCCTGGCCACGACCGCACTACCGGCAAAGGTCTCGCTGCCGAGCTCCGCGGCCAATGCGGCCAGCGCCGCGTGGTCCAGGCCATGCACCACGCTGGCTGCCTGTAGCACGCCGCGGAGCGCCGCCGCGTCGCCGGGCGGCCCGGCGACGACGTGGACTTCGGCGCTCATCTGGTCGCCCGCTACGACGACGCGGTATCGGTTCACCAGCGGTTCTTCGGCACGCGCGGGGCGGCGGCTGGCTCCGACCTTGGCGACGATCGTCGCTCCATCGATTCCTCGCCCGCGGCGTCGTCGCGACGGCGCGTTGGCACCGGCGGTTCTCGGCGCTGCCGTTTTCCGTCGCGGTCTACAATTCGCAGCGGCCGGCGCGAGGACTGCGGTCACAATGGGCGCGATGGCATCGCAGTTCGTCCTCGCTTTGGATCAAGGCACGACCAGTTCGCGCGCCGTCCTCTACGACCGAAGTTGCCGGGCCGCCTTCATGGCGCAGCAGGAGTTTGCGCAGATCTACCCGCAGCCTGGGTTGGTCGAGCATGACGCCAACGCGATCCTCTCGTCGCAGCTCGCTGTGGTGGAACGCGTGCTGACGCAGGCGCGCGTGCAGAGCGATCAGATCGCCGCTGTCGGCATCACCAACCAGCGTGAAACGGTCGTCGTGTGGGATCGAAAGAGCGGCGCGCCGATCGCCAACGCAATCGTGTGGCAGGACCGCCGCACGGCGGCGATGTGTGCACAGTTGCGTGCCGAGGGCCACCAGGAGCGCATTGCGCAACGGACCGGGCTCGTGCTGGATCCATACTTCTCCGCAACCAAGATTCGGTGGTTGCTCGATCATGTCGACGGCGCTCGCGGAGCTGCCAAACGCGGCGAACTGTGCGCCGGCACCATCGACAGTTGGTTGATGTTCCAACTGACCAAGGGCGCGCTCCACGCAACCGATGCCAGCAACGCGTCGCGTACCATGCTGTTCGACATCCATCGATGCGAGTGGGATGACGAGTTGCTCCGACTGTTCGCCGTGCCGCGGTCGTTGTTGCCAGAAGTGCGCGACAGCAGCGGCGCATTTGCGCGCATCGCCGACGGCTTGCCGGCGGCAGGGGCCCTGATCGCGGGCGTTGCTGGCGATCAGCAAGCGGCACTGTTCAGCCAACTGTGCCACGAGCCTGGGCTGGCCAAGAACACCTATGGCACCGGGTGCTTCTTGCTGTTGCACACCGGGACCGCGCCGGTTGCGTCGCAGAATCGGCTGCTGACCACGATCGCGTGGCGTCTTGACGGACGGCCCGAGTACGCGCTTGAAGGCGGCGTGTTCACTGGCGGTGCGGTCGTGCAATGGCTGCGCGAGGAACTGAAGGTCATCCAGACTGCACGCGAGTGCGACGAGTTGGCGGCGAGTGTGCCCGACAGCGGCGGTGTCTACGTCGTTCCCGCCTTCGCTGGACTTGGTGCACCTCACTGGGACCCGCAGGCGCGCGGGGCTGTGCTGGGACTGACGCGCGGCAGTTCCCGGGCGCACGTGTGCCGTGCTGCGCTCGAGGGCATCGCCCTCCAGGTCGCCGATCTCGTCGCCTGCATGGAACGCGACAGCGGTCTTGCGGTGCGCGAGCTGCGCGTCGACGGTGGCGCTGCGCGCAGCGACCTACTGCTGCAGATCCAAGCAGATCTACTCGGCCGCGACGTCGTCCGACCAGCCGACATCGAGTCGACGGCGCGCGGTGTTGCCATGCTTGCCGGCCTTGCGACCGGCTTCTTCGATCGCGCGCAACTCGCCGCCACGTGGCAACACGGTCACCGCGCCAAGCCTCGCGCCGCGAGCGCCGCCGTCGCCGCCTTGCGCGTTGGCTGGGATCGGGCAGTGCGCAGCGTCCGCGCCTTCGCCGACCCGGACTGAGTTCGCGCCCGGCGCACGGTGCCGAGATGATCGTGCCGATACTGGTTTGGTGCGGCAGCAGCCAGCGATGGTGCGAGCTTGGCCGGTGGGCGGTGCCGTCGTCTTGCGGACGATCGACATCCCGCGAACGGGATGCTCGGGGTGGGTTGGATCGGAGCCGGGGTCGTGAAACCGATCGGGCGAGGCCTATGCTCGGCGCCATGAAGCAGCTCGCTTTCGCTTTGTCCCTCCTGCTCGCGGCGGCTTGCCAGAGCACTCCCGCGACCAACCGCGCCGACTTCGACGTCTATGGGGCGCCGATTCAGCTCGACGGCGCAGTGCCGGTTGCCGACGTCCTTGCGGCACCAGAGAACTATGCCGGCCGCGACATCCGCTTCTCGGGCCCGATCCAGTCGGTGTGCAAAGTGAAGGGCTGCTGGATGCGGATCGGCGGCGAGCCGAACGTGTTCGTCAAGTTCAAGGACTACGCGTTCTTCGTGCCGCTCGATGCCGACGGTCGCGACGCGATTCTCGAGGGTCAGATTGCGGTAAAGGAGATCCCGGTGGCCGAAGCTCGCCACTATCTCGAAGACGCGGGCAAGCACGACGAAGCGCTGAAGATCACCAAGCCCGTGCGCGAAGTGACGTTCATGGCTTCGGGTGTTGCGCTCAGGAAGCCAACGGCCAAGTGAAGCGCTCGTGCCGCTGACCGGCGCTGCCCTCTTCGGGTCGCTGGTCGGGTGTTGGCCCCGAGGGTGGCGTGATTGAGTATGCTCAGAGCCTCCTCGGCCCCTCGCATCCCTTCCGTGCACCTAGCCCCACGACCCGTCCCGGCCCTGTCGTTGGTTCTGCTCTTCCTCGCGTCATGCGGTGGTGGTAGTGCCGTTGCGCCAGCGCCCCTCGTTCCGTCCTCGACGGCAGCGCGAGCGGAGTCGTCGCGTACGCGTGGCGATGCGGATCGTCTCGCCGCAGAACTCCTGCTGACCAGCGGCCGTACGGACGCCTTGCCGTTGCGCGGCGACGGCAGTATCCGCGAACTCTCGCTGTCGAAATCGGCCGCGGCGATCGCACTCGACCATTTGCGTTCGGTCGGCCTCGGCATGGGGGCTGGGCCTGACCTGCTGGGTGCACAACGGATTCGACGGCTCAGCCTAGCCAGCGGTGCTCCTGCCGACGGCAACGGCGATGGCCGCAACCTCGACGAGACCTTGACGGCGGAGATCGCCCGCGTGGCAGGCTTTGCCGGCGCGGTGCCTCCGGCCGGGCTCCGGCTGCCGATGCTGCCTTGGCGCGATGGCAGTGCCGACCTTGCGGTGCGCTCCAGCGCCGGCTTGGAGCGCGACCTCGAGCTGTGGCGCACGCGCAGCTCTGGCACGCGGATCGTGAAGCTGGAGGACGTGGCGGCGTCGATGGCGGGCCGCGTGCAGGCCGCGCGCGCTCTGCTGAGCCGCAGTCGCAATGCCGCTTTTGGCGGCAGCGCGGAGGAGGGGCTGCTAGGCCTGCTGCTCGTCGAGCAACTGCTCGCATGCGAAGAGGAACTGCTGCGCGCGATGTCGACCGCCGGCGGGCCGCTCGGCGCCTTCGACGACCCGGGCAGCTACGACCCGCAAGCGGGGTTGCGTTGGTGGCCCGCCGAGTTGGAAGTCATCGAGGACGCCGGCATCGTCGCCGGCTATCGCGTGCGCGACGTTGCCAGCGATCTTGGTGGCCTCGCGATGACGATGGCAGCGGCCGCCGAGCTGGCGTGGATCGCCAGCGACGAGCAGCCGTCGCCGGTGCTGCGCGCGGTGTTCCGCGACGTCTTTCCAACCTTGCCTGCGGGGCCGCCGCCGCCGCCCGTGCCGAGTTGGAATGGCGGCATCCGCGATCTGATGCAGTTCCGTTGCGGTAACTGCCACCTGTTCTTCGGCACCGGCGGCTTCCGCGTCGACACGTTGCCTCTGTTGCTCGCGGGTGGCAATCGGTCGCGCGCGCTGGGATTGCCCATGGTCGTGCCCGGCAATCACACCGCGAGCCTGCTGTGGACAACCCTGATCGGGCCGCCGTTCCCGTTCTTGCGGATGCCGCCGGGCGCACCGATGCCCGCGACCGAAGTCGCGCAGGTCGCCGATTGGATCGACCAAGGCGCGCTGCTCGATTCGCCGGTCGTGCCCGGTCCACCGCCGCCTGGATTGCGGCTCGCGACGATCGCGTTCCAGAATCTCGTGTCGATGCACTTCGAGCGCAGCAGCGGTGCGCTACATCACCGCCACGAAGGGGACAGCCGCTCGAGCGTGGCTACGGCAGCGACCACCGGGCGTGCACTGCAGGCGCTCGCACTGGTAGTCAACGCGCTGCCGGACCTGGAGTACGACGGGCTGCGCGCCTTCGACGTGCTGGTCGCCGCGTCGTCGTTTGCGCGGGCGCAGATGGTCACGGCCGAGGGCCGCGTCGTGGATGCCGTCACGCACACGCCGGGCGCTTTCGGCCTGGCCGGGCTCGCCGACCATGCCGCCCTGACGGCGGGTTTGCTCGACGCCGCGCGTGTCACCGGCGATCTCGCTGTTCGCGAGGCCGGACTGCGGGCGGCCTCGGCCATGCTGACCGACTTCCTCGATGTCGAGACCGGTTCCTTCCGCACCGATCCGCAGCACTCCCTGGCGCGCTACGCGCCGAGCGATATCGCCGAAGTGCTCGCGGCGCTGCGAACCGCGATCGCGGCGGGTGTGGCCAATGCGGCGCCCAATCGCGATCGGTGGCTACTGCTGTTGCGACCGGCGCTGATCCATGCCGCGTGGTCGACCAACAATGAACCTGCCGGCGACGGACTGCCCGACACCAACGGTGACGGCATCTTCGAACCGCTGGCAGCTGGCGGCGAGTTCGGCCGCTTGCCTGTACTTGTAGGTGCGATCGTCACGGGGGACGCCAGTGACGCCCCGCCCGCCGATGCTGCGATCAGTTGGTCGCGGCAGGTGCGACCCTTGTTGCTGCAGAAGTGCGGCGCCTGCCACTTCGGTGGCAATGCTCAAGGCAACTACCGCTGCGACACGCTCGCGGCTCTGGTCAGGCCGGGCGACAGCCGACTGCCCTCGCCGTTACTCGTGCCAGGCAACGCGGCGGCCTCGGCCTTCTATCGCAAGCTTGCTGACCGCCTGCCGGCCTATGGCGCACAGATGCCGCTTCTGCTCCCGCCGCTCGATGCTCGCGGGCTCGAGGTCGTGCGCAGTTGGATCGATGCCGGCGCCAGCCAACGCTGAGTCATGGCAAGACCGACAAGGCTCGCAGCAACGCCACTACCCATCGCTGCACGCGTGTGGCTCGCGGTTGTCATCTGGTTTGCATCGCTAGCGAGCGTGTTGTCCGCGCAGGACGAGACCGCGCCGTTGCTGCGACCGGGCGCATTTGTCGGCGAGGCAGAGTGCGCCCGTTGTCATGCTCCGCAGAAGCGAAAGCTGGTGCAGAACCCGCACGGGAAGGTGTTGTCGCTCGCCGAGTTGCACGGTTGCGAGACGTGCCATGGGCCGGGCCGCGCGCACGCCGACGACGACGGCCAGGATCTGGCGCTGGTGACGATGCCGCCGAAGCTGCCGTCGGCACAGCAGGAGGAGTTGTGCGCGTCGTGCCATCGGGACCACATCGCGGCGCATGGCGGTGACATCGAAGGCCTTCGCTACGCGGGCAAGTCGTGCACGGATTGCCACGAGATCCATCGAGTGGTGAATCCGTCGGCGACGGCTACGCCGGCATTTCGCTCGCGCGCGGATGCCGAACTGCGCAGTGAGCCCGCTGGCAGTGCTTCCTGCATCGCCTGCCATCCACTGCGCGATGCGCTGTTGGCGTCTGGCGGCCACGCCCGTCTGCAGGCGAGCCATGCGCAGGACGGGTGCGAAACCTGCCATGGCGATGGCGCGGCCCACGTCGCCAGTAACGGCCGCGCCGGTCTGATCACGCGGCCTGATCACGCGGATGACGGTGTCGCTACGTGTCGCCAGTGCCACGTCGAGGTGGATCCGACGAGGTTTCATTGGCGGCAGGGGATGCCCGAGCACGTCTCCAGAAGCGCCACGTGCACGACCTGCCACCGCGTGCACGTTGCGCGCTACGCCGACGAGCAGCGCGCGGTGGATGCCGTCCCGCTGCAGGCTCCGGCCGAGACCAACCGCCTATGTGCCCAGTGCCATGTTCCGGCGCTATGCACGATGCCTGGTTCGACGCATGCGAGTCTCGGCGGTCTCGACCTCGTGCTCGAGGCAGGCTGTGGGTCATGCCACGCGGGGGGGCAAGCGCATGCACGACGCAGCGGTGCGCGCGCGCTCGTTTCGCGGAGCGGTGGCGAGAACGCCGCGCAGCAGGCCGATACGTGCCTTGCCTGCCATGGCAGCGAAGCAAAGCTCGCGCGAGTCGAGCACGGTGTGCACCAACGCGCCGAGGTCGCATGCACCGATTGTCACGGGCCGCTGCACGGTGCCGAGTCCATTCGTACGGCGCAAGACGCCGAGCGCACCTGCGCCAACTGTCATCCCGGCGTCGCCGCCGAGTTCGCGCTGCCAAACCACCATCCCGTGCCCGAGGGCCGCATGGGTTGCAGTTCGTGCCATGACGTGCATGGCCAGCGTGTTCGCGTACGCGATCTGGACCTGCGCGAGCGGTCCTGCGCCGGGTGCCATCCGCGCTATGCCGGGCCTTTTGTATTCGCGCACCAAGCTGGCCGGCGCGATGGCTGCGTCATCTGTCATGTCCCGCACGGCAGTCCCAATCGACGCATGCTGCAGCAGGCGACGTCGCAGCAGAACTGCACGGCATGTCATGGCGACTTCCCGGCGTTCCACGATCAGACCACGGGCGCGGTCTTCACCAACTGCCTTCGGTGCCACACCGAGATCCACGGCAGCAACCATTCACGGTTGTTGTTCCGATGAAGTTGGCGCGATCGCATGGTGCAGCCTTGCTCGCTGTCGCCATTGTCGCCGGGGTCACCTCCGCGCAGCAGGGCACCGCTACGGCGGACCTGTCCTGCCGCGTGTGTCATCCAGGTCCGACGCAGGGTCTGCGCCATTCCATTCACAGTGAGATCGAAGGGCACGGCTGCGCCGCGTGTCACGGCGACCTCACGACCCATGTTCGCGCTGCCGGCCAGGGAGCAAGCGGCGGCGATGCGGCCAAGGCGTTGTTGGCAGTGGCTCCGGTTGCGGCCGCGAGCTGTAGCCAATGCCACGAAGGCGCCCGGTTCCCGACCAGCCGTGCCGCGCACGGACTGGCCGCCGCGTCACCCGCTACGAGTTCGTCCCAGCCGCAGCGCGCTGGGGACGACGCCCTCGTCCGCGCCCTTCAGCGCGGCGACCAGCGGCCGTCGTTGCTGTGGAAGGGACTGGTCGATGTCGGCTACCGCTTCGTGGACGTCGATGGTTCGCGCGATGGCTACGCCACCGATGTGGACCTCCACTCGGGCTTGCGAGTCCGCACGTTCGAAGCGACCGGTGCGGGGTCGAGCAGCAGCGCGCTCGACGAAGTGGGCATCCGCGGGCACGACCTCGGGGACCCGCGGCGCGACCTCGATGCGCACGTGCGCGACCGCGACGTCGGTGAGGTCGAGGCCGAATGGCACGAGGGACGCTATCGATACCGCGGCGAGGGTGATTTCCACCGCGTGGATCGCGAGTCCGAACGCATGCTCTCCCGTTTCGATCTGCGCATCGACGACAATGTGTCGCTGTTCGGTTCGTTCCAGCGCTTCGACGAAGATGGCTACTGGCTGACGCAGCGGATCGGCAACCAGAACCTGTCGCTGCAGAGTTACGTCGATGGCGTCGAT
Source organism: Singulisphaera sp. GP187 (assembly GCA_945871815.1). Taxonomy (GTDB): domain Bacteria; phylum Planctomycetota; class UBA1135; order UBA1135; family UBA2386; genus SXPK01. Next base: position 6,039 of record CAMBXM010000077.1, on the reverse strand, counting down.
AGCCCGCGCCACGCAGTTGGCACCGATTCCGAACTGGGCCTCAGCAGCCGTGGTTCCGTGTTCACGTTTCGCGCGGCAATGCTCTACCACGACGAGAGTGCTCGCGACTCGTGGACCTACACGCAGCCGGCAACGGCCAATCCGTTGTTCACCGAAAGCGAGAACTTCACGTCGCGCACGAGCCTGCGTGGCCCTGGCGCCACCGCGCTGCTCCGGGCCGACCTCGACGAAGTGCAGGTCGAAGCCTCGGTGCGGCACTTCGACCGGGAACGTGGCATCACCGCCTTTGGCACGACGACGGGATTCGACGTCGCGGAGTTCACGTCGGACATCGACGCGAGTGGCGGTGGCCACGCCCGTACATGGTTGGTCGACCTCGATGGCTCGATGCAGTTGGAGCGCGATCTTCGGTTGCGCTGCGACCTGCACTGGCGCGATCACGGCGAGGACCTTGCACTGCAACAGACGGATACCACCGTCTATCCCACTCTGCCTTCGACGGTCGTCGTGGCGACGAACGTGAGCCAGCGCACGGGTCAGCGCATGATCGACGGCAATGCGCTGCTGGAATGGGCGGCATCGAAGTCGCTCGACCTAGGTGTCGGCTACGGCTTTTCGCGCGAGTGGTTGCGGGTTCCTGACGTGGATCCACTCGACCCCCTTGCCTACCGCAGTGGTCGGCAGCGGGACGACGGCGTGATGGCGGACGTGCACTGGCGGCCGGCGGCAGGTTGGACGGCGCGCGCCGAGATTCGCGACTATGCGACGGATGGTGCACTGCTGCACGAGCTCACACCCGAGCGGGCGCGGCAGGTTGCCGCTAGCGTCCAAGTGCAAGGGCAGCGCGCGCGCAGTTCAGTCTTCGTGCGTCATCGCCGCAACGAGAACGACATCGCGCAGCACCGACTGGACGCCATCACAGCAGGCCTGACGGCCGGCCTCGATCTCGTCACCGGACTTGCCCTGTCGGCGACCTACACGTTTGCGCGGACGGACATGCGCACGCTCACGAGCTTCTACTTCGATCCGGACCCGAACCCGGCGCCCACGATCGTTGGCTTTCAGGGTGATACCAACACGGTGACCAGCGGGCTTCAGATCGCGCCTTCGGCCGACGTGCGGTGGAACCTCTCCGGTGCCTGGACCGACACTCGCGGTGACTTCGATGTCACGACGCTGGATTGGCGCTGCGACTTGCGCCTGTTGCTCGCGGGGGAGCGCAGTGCTGTGGGGACCGAGTTCCGCTGCTCGCGTTACGAGGCCGAGGGCGGTCTGCGCGACTGGGATGCGCGCTCGCTGTTCGTCTACTGGCAACAGCGGTTCTGAAAGCGCAGCGAGAGGCCCGGGGTACGCCCGTTCCTCTCGCCGCGTGGAGTCGGGTCTGCTGTGGGACTCAGTAGGGCTTCTTGCCGGTGGTCGAGAACTGCTCGCTCTCGGTGGAGCCGTGCAGCGCCGTGGTCGACGACTTGCCCTGGCTCACGGCTTGCGTGACCGCGTCGAAGTAGCCGGTTCCGACCTCGCGTTGGTGCTTCGTCGCCGTGTAGCCCTTCGACTCGGCGGCGAACTCCGCGGTCTGCAGCTCGACGTAGGCGGCCATGCCGCGGCGCGCGTAGTCGTGCGCGAGGTTGAACATCGAGGAGTTGAGCGCGTGGAAGCCGGCCAAGGTGACGAACTGGAAGCGGTAGCCCATGGCGCCGAGTTCGCGTTGGAACATGGCAATGGTCGCGTCGTCGAGGTGCTTCTTCCAGTGGAAGCTCGGCGAGCAGTTGTAGGCGAGCAGCTTGTTCGGGAAGTGCTTCTTGATGCTCTCGGCAAAGCGCTTGGCTTGGGCGAGGTCGGGCTTGCTGGTTTCGCACCAGACCATGTCCGCGTACGGGGCGTAGGCGAGACCACGCGCAATCGCCTGGTCGATGCCTGGCTTGGTGACAAAGAACCCTTCCGACGTGCGTTCGCCGGTCAGGAAGGGAGTGTCACGTTCGTCGATGTCGCTCGTCAGCAGAGCGGCTGCGTCCGCGTCGGTGCGGGCGACGAGGACCGTCGGGACTCCCGAGACGTCGGCCGCGAGTCGTGCGGCGTTGAGCGTTCGTACGAACGACTGCGTCGGGACCAGGACTTTGCCCCCGAGGTGTCCGCACTTCTTCTCGCTTGCGAGCTGATCCTCGAAGTGCACACCGGCGGCGCCAGCCTCGATCATCTGCTTCATCAGTTCGAAGGCGTTGAGCGGTCCGCCGAAGCCTGCTTCTGCGTCGGCGACGATCGGTACGAACCAGTTGGTCGAGTGGTCGTTCTCCATGTGCGCGATCTGGTCGGCACGCTGGAATGCCTGGTTGATGCGCTTCACGACGTTCGGCACCGAGTTCGCTGGGTAGAGGCTCTGGTCCGGGTACATCTGGCCCGAGAGGTTCGCGTCGGCCGCGACCTGCCAGCCGCTCAGGTAGATGGCCTGCAGGCCAGCCTTGACCATCTGAACCGCTTGGTTGCCGGTCAGCGCGCCGAGCGCGGCGATGTACGACTCGCCGTGGAGTTGCGCCCACAGGCGATTGGCTCCATGCGCTGCAAGCGTGTGCTCGATGCGGATCGACCCGCGCAAGCGATCGACCTCCTGTGGCGTGTAATCGCGTTGGATGCCAGCGAACCGGTTCTGTGGGAGATCGCGCAGGTGCGGAAGGTAGCTGTTGGTCATGGTTGCAGTGCGGTAGGGGACAGGTGACGTCCCGTTGTTCAGATGTGTTCGTAGGCGACGGTCGTGAGGAAGTCGGGCAGTTGCTTGCCCAACACCATGTCGAGGAAGAGCGTGCTGGCGAGGTCGAACCTGCGCTTCTCGTAGGTGGCGGGACCAAGGGTGCTCTGCAGCGACGCGAGCACTTCAGCGAGGGTGGTCCGAATCAACGCCGCGTCAACGCGGCGGCCGTTGTCGAGACTCGCGCCGTGGTGCAGCCATTGCCAGAGCTGTACGCGACTGATCTCGGCGGTCGCCGCGTCCTCCATCAGGTCGTGTAGCGGAACGCAGCCATTGCCGGAGAGCCAGGCCTCGAGGTACTGGATGCCGACGTCGAGATTCTGGCGCAGCCCAGCCTCGGTGAGTTTGCCCTCCGGGACTTGCAGCAGGTCGGTGGCGCGGACGTCGACGTCGAGACGCAGCACGTCGAGCTGGTTCTTCCGCGTTCCGAGAACGCGATCGAACTCCTCACGGGCGATTGCGACGAGACCCGGGTGAGCGACCCACGTGCCGTCGTGACCGTCGTTGGCTTCGCGGCTCTTGTCGGCGCGGACTTTGGCGAGCGCCTGCTCGTTCTTGGCGGCGTTGCTCTTGATCGGGATCTGCGCGGCCATGCCACCCATCGCGAACGCTGCGCGACGGTGGCAGGTCTTGATCAGCAACTGGCTGTAGCTGCGGAGGAAGTGCTGCGTCATCGTGACGCTCGCCCGATCCGGGATCACGCGCCCCTGGTGGGCGCGGAACTTCTTGATGAACGAGAAGATGTAATCCCAGCGGCCGCAGTTGAGGCCGGCACTGTGCTGCCGCAGTTCGTAGAGGATTTCGTCCATCTCGAACGCAGCGAGAATCGTCTCGATCAGCACCGTCGCCTTGATCGTGCCTTGGGCGAGGCCCAGCCGTTCTTGCGCGTATCGGAACACGTCGTTCCACAGCCGAGCTTCGAGGTGACTCTCCATCTTCGGCAGGTAGAAGTACGGCGCTGTGCCGCGCGCGACCTGCTCCTTGCTGTTGTGGAAGAAGAACAGGCCGAAGTCGAACAGCGACGCCGAGGCGCGGCGACCATCGATCTCCAGGTTCTTCTCTTCGAGGTGCCAGCCGCGCGGTCGGACGAACAAGACGGCTGGCGTCGTCGACAGCGCGTATTGCTTGCCGGTCGCCGCATCGGTGAAGCCGATGGTGCGGCGCACGGCGTCAAACAGGTTCTGTTGGCCGTCGAGGACGTTCTGCCAAGTTGGTGCGAGGCTATCTTCGAAGTCCGCCATGAACACCGACGCGCCACTGTTGAGCGCGTTGATGACCATCTTGCGGTCGGTGGGCCCGGTGATCTCGATACGGCGATCGAGCAGCTCCGTGGGCACCGGGGCCACCTGCCATTCACCGCTGCGGATGCCTGCAGTTCCCGGCAGGAAGTCCGGCGTGTCGCCGGCATCGAGGCGTCGCTGGCGCTCTTGGCGCAGCGCTAGGAGTTCGCGGCGGCGGCTGCCGAAGCGGCGCTCGAGATCGACGACGAACGCCAACGCGCCGTCATCGACGATCCGTTTCTGTGCGGGGGATACCGCACCGAGGAGACGAACGGAGGCTTCATGCGTGCTGGTGGATGGCGCGGTGGTCATGGGCGGCGGTATGGGTGCTTTTTCGGCAGGTGCGCTGGAACGTACAACCATGAAGTCTGCGATCGAGACTCTGACTTGGTTGCGCTCATGTCATCGGGTGTCGCACAGCAGTTGCGCGTTGCGCCGTGTCGAACGTTCGCCTCTGCGGCGTGCCGCGCTGGCAGCGGCTGCGCCCGTGTGTGCTCGCAAGGACTTGGCCCGTGCTATGCTCGGAGAGTTCTTCCTGCGCTCTCGGCCACTATCGGCCGGAGTTGTTGTTCTCATATGTCCTCCCTCACTTCATCGTCCGCGGCACTTCCTCGGTGTCGTTCGAGCTCCCGCTTTGCCGCGGTCGAGCCGTCGCCATCTGGCGTTGCGGTCGTGCAGTTCGAGGCAGGCAACCTTCGTATCTCCGCGCGGTGCTGCTTTGCGGCAGTTGCCAAGCGGGAGTGTCGTCCGGGTTATCCGGGCAGAGGCGTACTCTCGAACGCCTGTGCCTACCCGGCGATGTTCGTGATCGGGAGCGAGCCTTCGGCAGAAGGTCGCTCGGGCAGGCGTCCGGTAATCGGATCCGCATGTTCGAGTGACTGGCGAGCCTGGGATCGGCCAGGGGGGCGACCCCCCCGTGTAGTCGAAGCACGTCCGTCGGCTCTGCAAGCCGGGAACGCGCCGTCGATTCGACCTCTGGTTGGTGGTGCTACTGGAGTCATCGGGTCGGCGAACGTGTTCACGGTGTCAGGCGCAGGTCGCGGTTATGAGGAGAAGTGGCCTGCGTCAAGCAGGTGACGGACGTGCTTCGCCACGGTTTTTTTGTTTGCCCATCGCATCGAGGCCGCTTGCGGCAGCGATGATGTCGAGCGATGACTCGCTCGGTTCTCGCTGGAGACGCAGGCACTGCGTCGTTGCTCGACACTCCACTCCTCGACAGCATTGGCGTGGCCACGAGTCTGCGTTCGTTCGTTGGTCCCGCGGTGGTGGTGTTCGTGCGTCACTTCGGCTGTCTGTTCTGTCGCGAACGTGCTGCCGAGGTCTGCTCGCATTCGGCGTCCATCCTTGGCAAGGGTGCGCGCATCGTCTTCGTCGGCACGGGCGCACCGCTGATGGCCGCGTCGTTTGCGCGCGAGCACGCGAACGGCTTGCCGGTACTGAGTGATCCGACGCGCCGTGCCTTCGCGTTGGCAGGGATGCGGCGCGGCCTTTGGACGGTTGTGCGATTGGGTGCGATCCTCAACATGCTGCGGGCTCTGCTTGCCGGGCACCGTCAGACCAAGGTGCAAGGCGACCCGTGGCAACAGGGGGGCGTCGTCGTGCTCGACGCGCAGGGCTTGCTGGTGCACCGACAGGTCGATCGCGCGGCCGGAGACGCAATCGACTGGGCAAAGGTGGTCTCAGCTGTCCCCAGCAGATGATGCCGTGGACTGGCGCGCGGTTGGTCGCAGGTCGGCGAGCGCGCGGGCGCGTTCCGAGCTTCGACGCTGCTCCCGCAGGGCCGGCACAGCTTCGAGGTCCGCAAACTGCTCGCCGGTCCATCCCGACACAAACCTGCCGCCGCGCGCCTTGCCCTGCAACTCGAGCGCACGGAAGGAGCGCAACAAGAGACGCCACGGCAGCGGCACGCGTTCTTCTTGCAGCAGAGTTTGACTGACCACTCCGAACCGGCGCAGAATCGATCGCGCGGCATGTTCGATGGCGGCGTCGCTGGCGCGAGCTGCTGGCGGCCACTCGATC
>CAMBXM010000076.1 GCA_945871815.1 Singulisphaera sp. GP187 | reverse complement strand
CTATCACCCGATGTGGTGCATGCAGTGTAGAGGCTCAGGGGAAAGACGCTTGACAAGGTAGCCGTCCCGTTCGGGTGCACTTGCGTGCCCGTCCACTGAAGCGGAAACTTAACCGTCGCGAACAGAACGTCGGCTGCCGGAACGGGAAGGGGCGCAGCAGGAGGCGGGGCGTAGGGGAACGTCACGTTCACGTCGATGAGCAGGTCATGCTGGCACTGCCTCACATTCAGACAACCCTCTCGAGGGCACACACCATCGAGAGTGCTCGGATTCGTGATCGTGTCGGCAACCACCCATGCCGGAGGGCCAGGAATGCTGATGGCTGGAGACGTCACCGCCGTGCTTGCCGAGCACCCACACTGGGCATGAGCGAGGTCGAGCAAGCAACCAAAGAGCACCACCTTCACGTTTTTCCTCATGCCCGAATCGATTACCCCCCCCCTCTGCACCTTTGCAAGTCGAATCACAAAAAGTACTTCCTCGTGAGCAACCCATGCACGGGGTGCGTCCCGAGATCTAACGATCCGAGGCACGACCATAGATGCGGGCCAGTTCGGACAGCCGGGAGATTTACACGCCAGCCTGAGTCCAGCGACACCGCCGCCGTTCTCCAGATCGCCGGTGGAATCCTTAGCCCCTGCTGCCCCACGCCTTGCACCGACTTTCCCCAGGTTCTCCAGACCGCTTGGAATGCGCGCTGGCCCAGCCCGAACGCCCGGATACAACGCCCGCCCCGATGGATGCCCCGCCCGTGAGCGCGCCGCTGCCGCGCAGTCGCACCCTGCGCGAAGAGATCGCGCAGCTGGCGAAGCTCGCGGGACCGATCGCCTTCGTGCAACTGGGAATGACGGCGATGGGCTTCGTCGACGTCGCCTTCCTGGGCCACTACGACGCCGCGGCGCTGTCGACCATGGGTCTCGGCAACACCTTGTGCTGGGCCGCCATCGTCTACTGCCTCGGGGCTCTCGCCGCGATCGACCCGCTGCTGGCGCAGGCCGTCGGTGCCGGCGACCGCCCGGCAGTCACACTGTCGCTGGCGCGCGGCCTGTTGCTCGGGGCCGTACTGACGGTGCCCGCCGTCCTGTTGCTGTTGCCATCCGAACGCTGGCTCGCGTGGCTCGAACAGCCGCCCGAACTGATCGCTGACGCGGCGCTCTACGCGCGCATCAACACCGTCGGCATCCTGCCTCTGCTGTGGTTCGGGCTCTTGCGCTCGCTGCACTCCGCGCATTCGCACGTGCGCCCGCAGGTGTTGGCGATCGTGCTGGGCAATGCTGCCAACGTGTTGCTCGACTGGCTCCTGATTAAAGGCAACCTCGGCTTCCCAGAACTCGGCGTCGCCGGCGCCGCGTGGGCGACGGTGATGTCGCGGTGGTTGTTGCTCGTAAGTCTGGTGTGGTTTTCCCGCGACGAGCTGCGTCCGTACTGGCGAGCGCTGCGCGATCCTTCTGTGCGCACCGCCGCCTTCGCCCTGCGCCCCTTGTGGAACCTACTGCGCCTCGGCGCGCCGATCGGCGGTCAGTTCGCGATGGAGATGGGCGTGTTCGCAGCGACGGCGCTGTTGATCGGTCGCCTCGATCGCGATGCCGGCGATGCCGAAGGCCTGCGACTCTGCGGCCATCAGATCGCGCTGCAGCTCGCGTCGTTGAGTTTCATGATCCCGCTCGGCATCGGCCTCGCTTCGTCGGTGCGCGTGGGTTGGGCCGTGGGCCTCGGCGAACCCGACGCAGCGCGGCGCACGGCCAAGGCGGCGTTGACGGGCAGCACGGCGGTGATGACGGCGTTCATGCTGCTCTACCTGCTGTTCCCAGGCGCCGTCGCGAGCCTCGTGACGAACGATGCGCGCGCGATCGAATGGGCCGTCGTGCTGCTGCCGATCGCGGGCGTGTTCCAGATCGGCGACGGCGTGCAGGTCACGTCGATCGGTTTGCTGCGCGGCACGGGCGACGTGCACGCCCCGTTCTGGATCAACGTCGTCGGGTTCTGGGTCCTCGGGCTGCCGCTCGGCTGCTGGCTCGCGTTCCCGTGGGGTAAAGACCTCGGACCGGCGGGGCTCTGGTGGGGTCTCGTCGCCGGCTTGTTCGCGGTGGCGGCGGCGCTGCTGACGGTCGTGCGGTGGCGGTTCAAGGAACTGCGGCCGCGGTTGTCGGTGGAGTGAGCGCGCGAGTTGGTCCGACCTCGCAGGCCATCACAGAGTGTCACCCATGTGCCCGGACAGAAGTGTCACCCATGTTCCCGGTTGCCCCCCCCAACGCTAGCCTTCCCGCTACGGCCTACCTTGGCAGCTCGCGTGAGCGCGGAACGGCGGAAAAGCAACCAGACGGCGAGGCCAACCTATGATCGCACTACCGCACGTTTTTCTTGTGATCCTCACTTCGGCACTATTCTTTCCAGCAAGGGATTCTGGTCGGGCACTGAGTGCCACCTCGCCACAGCAGCCAGGCACCCAGGAGCAGCCTTGCGAAGAGCCCTGCGAGGGATGTCAAGGCAGCGTTTTTCCGTTCGACGGTGTAAGAACGATTGAAATGGATGGGTGCACCATTACCTTCACGTTTAAGATGAAGAACGGTCAGTGTTGCGGCGAACCTTGCGCCGCGCAGAAGGCGTGCGAGTTGAAGGTGTCGACTGCGCACGCAGGAAACGACTGTTGTCCGGTCGTTGGGTTCGTAGTGGGGGGCACATTAGACGTCTTCTGGTGGCCGTTGGATTCGGAGTTCACAACAAACCTCCCGTGCTGGGGACCGCCTCTCGCATTGATTCCTGGCGGGGGCCTCGGCGGTAACTGTGAAACCTTGGGCTTCGGAGAACCAGTCTACGTCCAGTGCAGTCCCTGCCCAGACTGGCTACCATAACTGGCTCGACATGAATGCTGCACGGACAATTAGCTTGGGCCTAGTGATCATTGCGTTACATTCCAGTTGCTCCAAGGGTGATGGTGCTGGGATTCTGCCGCCAGAATTGCTTTGGGTCGGATCGGACGTGCGCACTCTTACCGAAGACGAGCGGATCAAGCTGGGCGCCTTCCTCAAGGATGAGTTACGCTGGGCCGAGCGGCTAGCAGAGTCAGGCAACAGCACGGGGTCGGTTAAGCCAGCGGGTCAGCTGGCACGAATTGAGGCGACGACTCGAGGACTTTACCTTTTGGTGGCAGAAGCAAAACAGAATGCACTAAGGGATGGATCTGCCAAGATCGCAAGCCCTTCTGTCCCCAAACTCCTCGCGAGAGCATCTGCCAGAACGAGTCCACATACCGCATTGGTTTTGGGGCAGTACCCCACAATCGGCATGGTGGTCTTTAGGATCGACCGGATTCGCGAGCCGCTTGCTTACGACTCGGTCGTGGCGGCACTCGGTGAAGCGTGTGCGAAGGAAGCAGCTGAGGAGTTTTCTTTGCTTCGTAAGTCGGAAGGGAAGTGAGTCATGCCGTCAGTAAAGGTGTCAAGGGGCAGAAGGACGGCCGTCGTCGTCGCTCTGGTCGTCGCGGTTGGCTGGCTGCTTCTGCAGTTCGGGTTGGATCACCCCCCCTCGATCGACTACAGCCAGATGGTCGAACACCAGCCCGCGTCGGCGGGCAACGCAGGTGCTCCCGCGTCTTCAGGAGCGCCAGAGAGTGCCTTGAGGCGCTTAGGCCTCGAGTTTGCTTTTGAGGACGGGCAGCCAGTGGCTGGCATGGAACTCACCGATGCGGAAGGCAGAGTGTTCCAGACCGATGTGGTTGGGTCGGTCAGTGTCCAGATCCAAGGGCGGTACTCGATTCGTATGGGTGCCGTTGCGGGGGTAGTGGACGTGCGGGCAACGGGTGGCAGTTACTCCGTTCCGCGGATCGGGGTCTGTCGTTTGTTGCAATCTGCATCTCAGGGGGCACCGCTGCGGCTGGATGCAGGCCCGACTTCACTGGCCCAGTTTATGGGAGGAGGGGACTCGCCTGTACGCCTTCGCTTCACGAAACAAGCTCGCCTGGGCGGGGAGGAGCAGCCCCAATTGGTGCTGCCTTATGGGGAGTGGCGACTGACGGTGAGAGGGGGGCGCTGGCGAGTCGTTCCAGAGCAGATCCGCGTGGACGCCCCGCTCATGGATTTCGCTTTCCAGCTGGTCGAGAACGAGCGCACCAGTCTTGGGGTCAGGGTGTTGGACGAGTCGAGCGTGCCGGTGTCCGGGATCGAGGTTCGACAGGCGCACACGAACAAGGTCGTTGTCGTTGGGCGAACTGATGGTGAGGGAAGGTTGTTCGTCGATCGTGCCGCGTTCCCGGCGATCGGTCACCCGCTCTTCGACTTCGCAGTCGAAGGATTGGAGTGTCAGCCTCGATTGAGCGTCGGCCCGTTTGCATGGGGAACCGAGGACAATCTAGTGATCATGCACCGGAGAAGTGCTGCATGGCTTCGTATCGCCCAAGGAGGCGCATTGATCGCCGACCTGGACTGGGTGGCGACGCTGCACAGATCGGTGGGCGGACTCAACGACGGGCTGCCACCTGTTCTTCTTCCTGAGCCACCCGGGCGAGCGAGGTTGCCGGCTACACACGCAGCATCGGATTGGATCCTGTGTCGGCGTGGCAACTCCACAGTGATCGCGCACTCAGAGGAGTTAGTTCGTTCGGAATCGAGCGGAGTCGACTTCCTCGACGTGCCATGGCCAGAGGAGGTGTCTATTGGTGTTCTCGTCGTTGATGGCAGCGGGAGGCCCGTGTCAGGTGCGACGGCCAACTTGGTTCTGGCTTGCGATCTCGAGGATGCGATGCGGTTTGGGCCGATCGTGGAATCGGATTGGCTGCCCGGAAACCTCTTTTCGAAAACGACTGTGCTGTCGATCTCCCGCGCGGTGAGCGATGCCACGGGCCGCGCTCTGCTGCGTGGGGCAGTCAACCAGCATGTCTACGTGCGAGTAGATGGCCCCAGTGGATTCGCGCCCGCTGTGACGCAGATCACCGGAGCAGGCCTCACCGTTGTGTTGCGAGGCTCGGGATCGCTGCGTGGTTCCATCCAGGGGATGCCTGCTGACAAGCGAAAGAACGTCGCATTCTATGAGCGGATTCTATGGACGCTTGAAGCGGTTCCGCTGGCGGAGACCGGAGCAGTTACCACTAATTGGTGCGAGCTCAAGGGTGTCGAGTATCGAATGACTGGGCTGAGTCAAGGGGAGTATCGACTCCTGGTGCGACAGCGGCAGTCGGGAACGACGCATCAATGGGATATGGGCAAGGTGCGGGTGGAAGGGGACGTCGTTCGGGACATGGACCTTGCCGACCTTCCGATGCACCCATTCACCCTGAAGGTGGAGGGCCTCGAGAAGTTCTCCAGCGCGACGCTCACGGTCTATCGAACGGGCAATGACCTTTTGAGTCCGCACCTTCAGAGCCTTGCAGTCCGGGATGGGCAACTGGAAGTGACGCTCCCTCCGGGGACCTATGGTCTCCGCGCCAGGGTGCCCGCGGGGCGGGACGGTGGATACCAGGATATCGAGAGCGATGGGGTCTTCGAGTGCCCAGGAACAGGTGGTGATCGCGTCCGCTTCGTTGTCGAGCCGGGGGAGATCCGGCTCATCACTCGTGCCGGAGACCCCGTTGCTACTCAGTGGTTCGTGGTTCGAACGCAGGCGGGCTTCTTTGGCCCTGTGCAAACCGACACCGAGGGGGTGGTGACCTTCGACACGTGGCCATGCCAGAAGTTCGACCTACAGAAGGCGAGCTTCTCGTCCAGTCGCAGCTGGACAGGCGTTGGGCGGCGTATCGAGGTCACCCGTGGGCAGGCAAGCGCCGTGGTCGACTAGCCGCGCTTCCCGGGCCGCGGCAGCTCCGGCTTCTTCCCCGAACTCGGCGGCGGGCCGACGGCGAAACCCGCGCCCATCAGGGCACCCTGCGCGAGGAGTCGGAGGCTACGAGGCAGGTGTTGCTGCTGTTGCAGGGTCCCCGCCCGACAATGCCGTCGTCTTGCGCGTGGACGACGGTGCCCGGGTTGGACCGTTGACTCGCCCCCCCCCCACTGACCTACTCTCCCCGGCATGATTGCATCCCGATTCGTCGGCATCCTCCTCGCTGTCGTGTCGCCGTTGGCTGCGCAGACCTGCAGCACCTGCACGAACCTGCCTGATCTCGGCAGCCCTATCGATGACGCGTGCACCCAGGTGATCGTGTCGTTCGGCCCCAGCGAGCCCGGGGACTGCACGTTTCGCAGCAACAACCCCCCGCTGTGCCTACCGGACTCCGTCTGCTTGTTCACGATGACCATCACGGTCACGACCAAGTCCGGTTGCGCCAATCCCCCGGATTACACCGCCGAGTTTTGCACCGAACCGGTGGACAACCAGGGCCACTCCAATGGAGGCACCGCCTGTGCGGCACCGACAGCAATGCTGCCGGGTATTCCATCGTCTATCCCTAACTGGCCAGTGGCCTGCGGGCGCAAGGACTTCCTCCGCCTTCGGCGCAAGCCAGCGAACGACATCATTGCCAGCCCAGGTGGAGCATGCGCGGCCTGCCAGCCTATTCCCGAGCCTACCGGCGGAGACTGATGCAGCATGCGCGGACTGCCCGAGCACCGACCCAGCACCGGCCGCAAGGCTCTTCTCGTCGCAATCGCCGCGATTGCATCCCTGATCCTCTACTCGCTCCTACGGCAGCGCGACGGCAACGACGCCGGGATTCAGGATTCTCCCTTCCAGCCGACCGCCTCGATAGACGTGACGGCACCCGCCTTGGGGCCCGCAGAAGCCAAGTTGTCTTCGTCGACTCCGCGAGAGCCGGCCTTGGACGCCAACTCCGCGCTCGCCCGAACAGAAGTACAGCGCAAGACGAGCGAGCAGCGGGCACGAGACTGGATGGCGGCCACTGCCTATCCCAATAGCGACGGTGCGATCGACCACATTCACCAAGTGCTGCAGACCAATCTGCAGGATCCGCCCGTGGACGCGTCGGGGCAGCCCCGGCCAGACCCGTTCGCCAGGTCCCTACCATCCGCTACAGAACTCGCTGCAGATCGCAACGTGAACCCAATGGACCGCAATCTGGGCCCAGAGGAACTCGCGCAACTCTCGAGCATGGTGGCGGACTATTCCTATCGACTTCGTGAGCAAGCACGAGATGCGTTTCTCGAGGAGCAGATGGCAATCGTGAACGCGGTCCAGTCCGGTCGTTTCCGTGAGGTTCCGAATGGGAAGTGGCCGGAGGGGTTGAACAACACCCTTGTCAAAGAGGCTCAGTCGACCCTCGGCAAGGACTTCAACATCACGACGCTGCCCGGCCGCGATCCTTCGCATCGGCGTGTGCTGTGGTTGGATCGCACCCACAATCCCGACTACTGGTCTGCCGCCGAGGAGCTGAGGTACACGCAGGCAGAGTTTGCCGTTGCAGCCCGCACCTTCTTCCTGCAACGCCGACGCTGAATCGCGCCGGTCGCCACCCCATCTCCGCCCGCGCCCCTCACACCACCGCGCCCGGATTCCAACTCTGCAGTCGCACCCCGTTGTCGTACGCATCGACGATCCCGAGCCCGCCGTGCGGCAGGTTCAACGACAGGCTGCGCGACAACCGCAATCCCAACAACGCTGCCACGAACCCCGCGATCATCGATCCCGGCATCACCACCGCATACGACTTGCCCACCGCACCCGGTGCGACTTCGACCCACCACGCCAGCACGCGTTCGACCGATTCGCCGAGGTTCTCGCCGCCCTTCGCTTTGGTGTCGCCAAAGTCGGTGAAGAACGACCGCACCGCGTCGCCGTCCTGCTGCAGCAGTTCTTCCCACGGCCGCCCCTGCCACTCGCCCATCTCCTGATCGCGCAGGCGCGCATCCTCGATCGGCACCAGTTCGCGCGGCTTGCAGATCGCGAGCGCTGACTCCGTGCACTGCGACTGCGGGCTCGAGTAGACCGCGTCGATGGTCACGTTCTCGAGCCACCCAACCCAATCCAGTACCTGGGCGCGGCCGCGCCGGCTCAGCGGAGCGGCGCCCGAGCCGACGGCGCGGCCTTGATAGGACGCTTCGAGTTCGGGATGCCGGAACAAGTAGAGCCGGCGAAAGTCGACTGGATCGAGCAGCACGCGCGTGATCATCGAGTAGCGCAGCGTGCGGATCCAGCGCGCAATTGCGCCACGGCCGACCACACCCTCGACAGTCTGCGGCGCTTGCCACTACCGTGCGGCGCGTGTTTGCATACCTGAAGACCGGCATCGACGGCCTCGACGGCGTGCTCGCCGGTGGCATCCGCTATCCCGACGACTCCGGCGCCTTTGTTTGCATCGGTGGTGGCCCCGGCACCGGCAAGACCTTGCTGGCGCTCGAGATCATCAGCCGGGCGTTTCTCGACGGCCACGACGGTACGACGTGGCTGTACTACTCGGTCGAGCACTCGCCTGAGAGCATCCAGAAGAAGCTCGAAAGCGACTTCGATTGGTTCCGCAGTGGCAGCAAGATCACGACCCTGCCGCGCGAAGTCCCGGGCAAGCTCGTGCTCGAGGCAGTGACGCGGCATGGCACCAGTCGCATGATCCTGACGCAGGCGCGGCCGGCGGCGCTGCAGCGCAAGAGTGAGCGCGGCACGACGGTCGACATCGAGTGGATCCTCGCCGAGATCAAGAACCACCAACTCGCAGGCCCTGTCGCCATGGTCTGCGTCGACAACGTCGGCCTCCTGCTCACCGACCTCGAGTACTTCGAGAAGCGCGTCGCGTTGCTCGAGGTCCGACGCCAGCTCCTCGACAACAAGATCCACGGCATCTTCGTCATGGAAGATGCCCATCCACGCGACTTGCGGTTGCCGTCCGCCGAAGAGTTTTCGACCGACCTGATGCTGCACCTGTCGTTTCGCGAAGAGGCGACCGACTTCAAGGTCCGCGCGCTCGAGATCCTCAAGGCCCGCCACCAATACTACTACCGCGGCATCCACCACTTCTCGATCGCGGGTCGCGGCATCACCCGCGACATCTATCTCGGCGCGCGCAACGAACGCGGCCCGGGCATCCACGTGTATCCCTCGGTCGCCGCCCAGTTGTCGATGGCGCGCGATCAGGCCCAGTTCACCGTGCCGCGCCGCGGCGAGACGCCGATCGACCTAGGTCACCCGGACCTCAATCGCGCGTTCGTCGACGGCACCGGACCGGCGGCGTTGTCGTCCACAGTCTTGCTGTGCGAGCCGGGTATGCGGCCGACGTACTTGGCCCTGCGCTTCCTCGCCGCCGGTTTGCAGAAGGGCGAGCGCGTCCTGTTGGTGTCGACGCGCGAAGACCGCGATGCAATCCGGCGGATCTGCCTGCGCGAGGAAGGACTGCGCGCGACCTGCCTTCTGCCCGATGGCAATTTTCGCCCTGACTTCCGCGTGCTCTACCTGCACCCCGAGTTCATCTCGCCGGGCAAGTTCACTTGGGACTTGATCCGGCTGGTCGAAGGCGGACATGGCAACGTCGGCGATCTCCCGGTGACCCGCTTTGCGTTCGACAACGTCGCACGCCTGCAGGATCGCTTCCCGCTGATCCGCGAGCAGAAGTTCCTCATCGCCGCACTGCTCGACATGCTGCGGTATCGCGGAGTGACGCCGCTGATGATCGACGTCATGCCTCCGGGTGCGACCGCCGCCGGCAGCGAGTTCGACGCATCCTCGTATCTGACCGGCTACGACAATGTGCTGCAGATCTTTGCGCAGACCAATGACCCCGCCATGCGAGCCGGCGTCCGCGTGTTGAAGTCGGTCGGCAACGAGTACCTCAGCGACACGATCGCGCTCGACTGGCGCCGCAGTTGACGGGCACGCAAGCAGATCACCGACCCGCGCGCTCCGCCGCATCCGTCTTCACCGCGCCCGTTGCGTAGTCGCCAAATCGCAGCGCTGCGTCGACCGGTTCGGTGCGCATCGCCACCATGCGCGCCAGCAAACGCGCAACGACCTCCGCGTTGGCAGCAGCGACGTCGGTGGTCTCGGCGCGGTCGGCTTCGAGGTCGTAGAGCTCCAGTGGCGCACCAGGGTGTTGCCGGAGCTTGCGCCGAACGCCCTTCCACTTGCCTTCGCGGACCGCGAGTTGACCGCCGTAGCCCGGGAAGTCCCACAACAACGCTTCATGTTGCCGCTGCTGGGCGACAGCGCCGCGCAACGTGGGCACGAAGCTGATGCCGTCCGTCGCCAGCGGCGTCGCCGCGCCGGCGACTTCGCACAACGTCGGCATCACGTCTTGGAAGGCACACACGTGGTCGGTCCTGCTGCCCGCAGCAACCTGCAGGGGCCAGCGCACGAGGAGCGGCACGCGAATGCCGCCTTCGTCGACGGAGCCCTTCAGTCCACGCAGCCCCCCAGCACTGCCGAAGAACTCGACGTCCACCTGAGCCGGCAAATGGGTTGGACCATTGTCGCTGCTGAAGAACACGATCGTGTGCTCGCGGAGCCCCTGCTGATCGAGGGCCCCAAGCAGCCTCCCGACCAGCGCATCGAGGTGGGTCACCATTGCGGCGTAGCACGCGCGCGGAGTCGGGTGCGGCTGGTAGCTCGTGCCGGTGTACGGCGTCTCTTCCCACTGGCCGCGGTACGCCGCCAGCGACGCCTCCGGGACTTGCAGTGCCAAGTGCGGCAACGTCATCGGCACATACAGAAAGAAGGGGCGCGCAGCGTTCGCTTCGACAAAGGCGACGGCGGCATCCGTGATCACGTCGGCCGAGTAGTGCGCGCCGGTCGCCCCATTGCTGTTGCCGACGAGCTCCCTGCGCTCGTCGTCGTCCCACAGGTAGGTTGGATAGTAGTTGTGCGCGTGGCGTTGGCAGTTGTAGCCGTAGAAGCGATCGAAGCCGCGCCGTCGCGGATCGCCGTCGCTGCCGGGATAGCCGAGCCCCCACTTGCCAAAGCACCCGGTCACATAACCGCGGGCTTTCAACACCTCGGCGAGAGTCACGTCGTCCGGAGCGATCGGCTTCTGGCCCTCGGGCTGGTGCTCTTGGTTGTCGCGAATCGTCGCGTGCCCCGAGTGCTTGCCAGTCAGGAGCACGCAGCGCGAAGGCGCACACACGGGCGCCCCGCTGTAGTGCTGCACGAAGCGCATGCCGTCCCTGGCCATCGCATCGAGATGCGGAGTCCGGATCTGCTGTTGCCCATAGCAACCGAGGTCGCCGTAGCCGAGATCGTCAGCGAGCACATAGACGATGTTGGGCAGGCGCTTCTGCAGATCTTGCGCAACCAAACCCGCGAACAACCCGCATGCGACGAGGGTGTGCGCGACAGCGGTCCGCGGGTTCACTTATGGCTGTCCGTCGTGGCTGCCGCGGGAAAGACAAACGGTCCGCGCGCGCGCAAGAAGGCTTCGATCTCATCCGGCGTGCTCGGCACGCCTCTCGACAGCACTTCGCAGCCCGTATCGGTCACGAGGATCGTGTCCTCGATGCGGCAGCCCATGCCTTGCTCGCGCAGATAGGCACCAGGCTCGACCGTGATGACCATGCCAGCCTCCAGTTCGTCCACCGACGGATCGTGCACCGCGAGACCGACGTGATGGCACGGGCCATGATCGCTGCGATACCCCTTCTTGCGCAGCAACTCCGAACACAGTTGCGACAGTTTGCCGAGGCTTGCACCCGGCTTGACCTCGGCGATGAGCGCCTGCTGGACCTCGTAGACGTCTTGAACCAGCTTTCGCTGTTCGGTCGTGAACGTACCGTCGCTCGGAAAGGTGCGCGTCACGTCGCTGGCGTAGCCGTGGACCGTTGGTGCGTAGTCCATGACGACCAGTTGGCCGCCCGCGAGCGGCGCATCGTTCTTCATGTAGTGCAGCACGCAACCGTTCTTGCCCGCGCCGACGATTGCGCCATAGGCATCCGGGCCAGCCCCACGCAGCGAGAACACGTAGCGCGCGACGGCCGCCAGCTGGAACTCGTAGAGCCCTGGTCGCGACGCCCGCATGGCCTCGGCAATGCCCTCGGCAGCGATCTCCGACGATCGCCGTAGCAGTTCGATCTCGGCTGGCTCCTTGTGGGCGCGCAACGCATGCAGCGGCCGGGTGAGGTCGCGCTGTGGCACCTCCTTGAATCGCGAGGCCATCGCCAGCTTGAACATGTGTTCGCGCGAGTCGCGACCGTCGAAGGCGTCCCCTTCCTGCGCGCCGATGGCGCCCAGAGTCTGGCCCGGCGTGCCACCGATCGGCACCGCGGGCGTGAACAACAGCCACAAGGTCATCGGCTTCTTGCCTTCACCGGCGAGGAGCTCGTCGAGCCGGCCGCTGAGATTGCGGACGTTGCCGACGACCGCGAACCCACTCTTCTGCGCCGACTTCTCACCAGGGTTCAAGAACTCACCCTCCCACTGCGCGGTGAATCGCGAGAACGGTGGCACGAGCAGTTCGTCGACGACCTTGCCGTCGCGGTCCGTGCCGATCAGCATCGCCAGCTCCGGCTCATTCACACCCGACAGGTAGAAGAAGTCCTGGCTCTGCCAGAAGGCGCCCATGTGGTCCGGCTTGCGGGCGCCGAGCAGCACCGCGACACCATCGCCGAGCGTTTGCCGCAGCGCCGCGCGTCGCGCGCGAAAATGGTCGACCTCTGGCAGCGGCATCGGTGCTGGCAGCACGGCCGTGGTCTTGGCGCTGGCCACCGGAGCATCTTGCGCCGCGAGCCAGGAGAGCGGCGACAGCAGAACAGAGAACGCGAACACGCGGGACGACAAACGCATGAAGCGCAACCATACGAGGCACCAGCGCAGCGTGCGAAGGCCACCTGTCGCGACCGAGCTACGACCCCTTCATGTGGCCCTGCACGATCGCTTCCACCACCGCCGGCTCAGCCAGCGTGCTGATGTCGCCGAGCTGGTCGTACTGGCTCTCCGCGATCTTGCGCAGAATGCGGCGCATGATCTTGCCGCTGCGCGTCTTTGGCAGCCCGGAAACGATCTGGATGCGGTCGGGTACCGCGATCGCCCCGATCACCTTACGCACCTGCGCCTTCAGCGCGGCAACCACCTCATCGGGCTTGCCGCCTTCGATCGCTTGGTTGCAGATCACGTAGGCGTAGATGCCCTGACCTTTGAGATCGTGAGGGAACCCGACCACCGCCGCCTCCGCCACGCAGTCGTGCGCCACCAAGGCGCTCTCGATCTCGGCGGTGCCAAGCCGGTGCCCCGACACGTTGAGCACGTCGTCAACACGGCCGGTGATCCAGTAATAGCCATCCTCGTCACGACGGCAGCCATCGCCAGTGAAGTAGAGCCCCGGATAGGCGCTGAAGTAGGTCTGCTGGAAGCGCGCGTGATCGCCCCAGATGGTTCGCGCTTGTCCGGGCCAACTACCACGCAAACACAAGTTGCCGCTGACGCCGTTGCCGATCAGCTCGTGCCCCTTGTCGTCGACGAGCACGGGCTCGACACCGGGCAGAGGGAAGGTCGCCGAACCGGGCTTGCACGGCGTCGCGCCTGGCAATGCGGAGATCAGGATGCCGCCGGTCTCCGTCTGCCACCACGTATCGACCACGGCACAGCGGCCGTCGCCGACCACGTCGTGATACCACTCCCACACCTCGGGATTGATCGGTTCACCGACCGAGCCGAGCACGCGCAACGACGCGCGCGAGTATTTGGTCACCCAAGAGTCCGGGTGCTGGTGGATCGCGCGCAGCGCCGTAGGCGCGGTGTAGAAGATCGTCGCCTTGACGTCGTCGATGACCTGCCAGTAGCGACCTGGGTCGGGATACAGCGGCGTCGACTCGAACATCACGGTCGTGGCGCCGCTGCACAAAGGACCGTAGATGATGTAACTGTGGCCGGTGATCCAGCCGGCATCGGCGGCGCAGAAGTGCACGTCGCCGGGACGCCAGTCGAACACCTGACGGAACGTGTAGGTCGCGTAGAGCAGATAGCCAGCCGTCGTGTGCATCTGACCTTTGGGCTTTCCCGTCGATCCCGAGGTGTAGAGCACGAACAGCGGCGACTCGCTGTCCATCCACTCACACGGCGCGTAGGCGCGTTGCTTCTGCATCTCGGTGTGCAAGTCGAGGTCGCGACCTTCTTGCATCGGCACGCGAGCGCCCGTGCGCTTGGCGACGAACACCTTGTGCACCGGCAGGCGAGCGATCGCTTCATCGACGATCTTCTTCAAGTGGATCACCTTGCCACCGCGCAGCCCCTCATCGGCGGTGATCACGATGCGGCATTCGGCATCCTCGATGCGACCCGCGAGAGCTTCCGCCGAGAAGCCGGCGAACACCACCGAGTGCACCGCGCCGATGCGCGCGCAAGCGAGCATCGCGAACGCGAGTTCGGGGATCATCGGCAAGTAGAGACAGACGCGTTCGCCCTTCTTGACGCCGTGCTGCAGCAACACGTTGGCGAGGCGGCAGACGTTTTGGTGCAGCTCGCGATAGCTGATGTGCCGGTAGCTGCCTGGCTCGTCGCCGGCCCAGAGGATTGCCGTCTGCTCGGCCTTGTCGGCCAGATGGCGGTCGATGCAGTTGTGGGCGACGTTGAGCTTGCCGTTGCAGAACCACGCCACCTCGCCCTTCTCGAACTCCCCGTCCATCACCTGCGTGAAGGGCGCAAAGAAGTCGAGCAGTTGCGATTGCCGCGCCCAGAACCCCGCACGATCGCTGAGCGATTCGCGGTAGAGCGCTTCGTAATGCGCCCAAGACGGGACGCGCGAGCGCTGCTGAACATGACTCTTGGGAGCGACGATGCGATCGGCCATGGCAGCATTCTCCTCGAGGATTGCGGTCGCGAAGACGTCGAGTGATGGGGCTCAGTCGCGCAAGAACGCGAGCAGCGTGCGAACCGCAGTGCCCGACGCGCCGGATCGATAGTAGTCCTTGCTGATGCCGCCCCACGCGGTGCCGGCAATGTCAAGATGCGCCCACGGCGTGTCGCCAACGAAGAAGCTCAGGAACGCTGCACCTGCGATCGTGCCGCCACCCTGACCAGCATTGATGTTGGCGAGGTCGGCGAACTTCGACTTCATCTGCTCCTTGTGCACATCCCACAGCGGCAACTGCCACAGCGGCTCGTCCGCGGCCTTGCCTGCCGCGAGGAGCGAGTCGATCAGCTTCTGATCGTTGCCGAGCACGCCGGCGACCTCGTGACCAAGCGCGACGACGACCGCGCCGGTCAACGTCGCCAGATCGACGATCTGCTTGGGAGCGTAGAACTTCTTGGCATAGGCGATCGCATCGCACAGCACGAGCCGCCCCTCGGCATCGGTGTTGAGCACTTCGATCGTGTGACCGTCCATGGCACGAACGACGTCCCCCGGCTTCTGCGCCTCGGGTCCGACCATGTTCTCGGCAGCGGCGATCAGACCGACGATACGACGCTTTGACTTGCTGCCGGCGATCGCACCGTGCTTCAAGGCATGGAACAGGCCGAGCACCGCACCGGCGCCGCACATGTCGTAGCGCATCTCGTCCATCTTGGAGGCAGGCTTGATGCTGATGCCGCCGCTGTCGAACGTGAGGCCCTTGCCGATGATGCAGACCGTTTCCTTTGCCGAGGCCGGGCCGAACTCGAGGGCGATGAACTTCGGCGCCTCGCTGCTGCCCTTGGCGACGCCGAGCATCGCCCCCATCTTGAGGCGCGTCATCGCCGCCGTGTCGAGCACCTTCACGCGCACGCCCGACCCGACAAGCTTCTTGGCTGCGTTCGCAAGAACCGTCGGCGTGCACAAGTTGCCCGCCATGTTCTCGAGATCGCGAGCGTAGTTGGTGGCCAACGCACCGATCTCGCCGCGGGCAAAGCCGCGAGCAAATGCCGCATGGTCGCCGTCGAGCAACACCACGACGCACTCCTGGCCCTTGCGCGGTTTTGGTGCGTCCTTCTTCGGCGGCTGGTAGCGATAGGCGCCGAGCAGCAACCCCTCGGCGATGGCCGCACCAGCGGCCTCGGCGGCGACGCTGCCGAGTGCATCCTTGCCGAGAACCAGTTCGAACGACCGCACCAAGCGGTCCTCCGCCATCGCCTGCGCAATCGCCGCGCAACGCCGCAACCGCTCGGTATCGATGTCCTTGCTCTTGCCGAGCGAGACGCACCCCATTCGGTCAGGCCCCTTGGCCGGATGGAACACGCTTTGGGTGCGCGCATCGGTCTTTAGGTCCCCGGTCTTCTTGGCGGCGGCGAAGGCGGCGTGCAGCGGGCCCTTCAGACTGCTCGCTTCGCCGTCGACGGCGAACACCACGGTCAGTTCGGACTTGGGAGCGGCGGACTTGGCGGAGCGGATCTTCATCGTGCGGCGGTTCGGTGGGTTCGGGCGCTGCGTTCTACCGGTGAAGCGCCGCGCGACCAAACGAACACTTCCGCGGTCGACCCTGCACGTCGTGGAAGGCAGTCCTCACCCGTCTGCATCGGGCCGCGGCAACTCGCCAACCCAGCGCTGGTCGCCAGAGCCCAAAAGCGTCTCACGCTTCCAGATTGGCACCTCAGCTTTCACGCGGTCCATCAAGTAGCGACACGCATCGAAGGCAGGTCCGCGATGTTCGGCAGCGACCACCACGAGCACACAAGTCTCGCCAACCGGGACAACACCGAGTCGGTGCACAACGCGCGCCCGCGTGATCGCGAAGCGCTTCTTGGACTCCTCGAAGAGACGACGCATCACCTGTTGCGCCATCTCGTCGTAGGCCTCATACGCAAGCTGCGTCACGGCGACACCCTCGTTGTGGTTGCGCGTGGTGCCGGCAAACGTGACCACTGCACCATCGCGGTCGGTGCGCACTTCGCGTTCGATCGCACGCGGGTCGAGGGCGCCGTGTGTCAACTCGAAGCGAAACGCGTCCGCATCGTCGCTGCCGCCACTGATCGGCGGGATCAGGGCCACCACGTCATCATCGTGCAGTTCGCGATCGGCGCGCGCGTACGACTCGTTGACGGCGAAGGCGACCCGCAGCTTCTGCAGCCCTGGATGCCGTTCGATGAGCTGCTCGTGCAGTTGCGAAGCGGTGGCGCCAGCCGCGAGCACCAGTTCGAGGCGATCGCAACCAAGGAGGTCGCGCACCGCGGCAAAACAGCGCACCTGGACCCGGATCGTGGACATGGCGCCACCATCCGGATCCGGCCGCGCAGTGCAAGCCTCTGCGCCGTCTGCGGCCGCGTCTAACCCGCGCTCTCCTGTTGCAGGGCCGAGACTTCGGGCGAACAACCACGCTGCAACGCAAGCGCATCCCCGCTTCGCGGGAGCCTCCAGTCCGCAGCAGGGCTGCAACCGTTGCGCAATCGCGCTACCGTGCTCCGCTCGTTGGCGCGCTGGTCGAAGCCGCCGCCTCTGTCGCATTGATCCCACCGCAGTCTCCATCCACACCGATGATCCGTTCTACTCTCCTTGCACTCACGTCGCTGGCACTCGCCGCGACCACCCTGGCGCAGGCCCCGTTTGGCAACGGGAACCTCGTCGTCGTTCGCGTCGGCACCGGCGCGGCAGCCCTCAGCGGTTCGACCCAAGCGGTC
Source organism: Singulisphaera sp. GP187 (assembly GCA_945871815.1). Taxonomy (GTDB): domain Bacteria; phylum Planctomycetota; class UBA1135; order UBA1135; family UBA2386; genus SXPK01. The sequence continues at coordinate 93 of CAMBXM010000076.1, read as the reverse complement.
TTTCTCGATGAGTACACCACTGCCGGCACCTTGGTACAGTCCGTCCCGATGCCGACCGCGGCCAGCGGCCTGAGCGGGGCATTCACGCTGGGC
>CAMBXM010000075.1 GCA_945871815.1 Singulisphaera sp. GP187 | reverse complement strand
GCCTTGGCCGTATGGACCGCCCAGTCGGGTGCACCTCACTCGTGGCGCTGCCCACCAAGCGATGCCGCTGCAGCAACCGGCCGTTGCTCGACGCATCCTGTCCGCGTCGCCGGCAACCGAGTCGATCTCGGCGTCGTGCGAGCCACGTCGCCTTCCGGTCATGGGGAGTTCGTTAGACTCCGTGTCGTCGCCGCCCGCCCCTGTCGCCCAACCTCGGTACTCGCATGCTCGCACTGCTGCTCGCCGTGTCCACGTTCGTCACCGTCCCCACTTCGCCCCATGCACGCGCGCCGCAGGATGTCCCGTTCGCCAAGGCTGGCACCAACCGCGACCCCAGCCAGCGCTTCCTCGACCTCGGCTCCAAGCTCGACCAGAAGGGCTTTGCGGTGGTCCTTGGCACGCTGAGCAAGGCCAAGGAGAGCAAGCGGGAGAAACTCGAGGACGGCAAGCTCGGCGGTGCCTCGATGGTGTCGGTCGTCTCGGGCACTCAGTGGTTCAAGACGCAGGTCACCGGGACGATGCTCGTGCGCGAACTGCTGTATGGCACCTTGCCCCAGAAGACTGCGATCCAGTTCGAGCAACAGGTCGCGCGGCTGCCCGACGGCAAGGAGAAGCGACAACTGCGCGATGACAGCGGCGCAGAACTCGTCGAAGGTACATTGGGCGCATTCGTCGTCGAGCTCGGCGCCAAAGGAATGCCCTTGCAGCTCGTGCGATTCGTGCCCTTTGACTCGAGCAACTACGCCAGCACCGACGCGGAAGCTGCCTTTGCCGAGGAAATGACAGACATGGTCGCCGTGAACGTGCATGTCGCAGCGCTGCGCCAGCGGCTCACGATGCTCGACGAAGCCCGCGACGAAGCGGCAGCCAAGGGCGCACGCGAGGCGCTGACGGACCAGCTCGGCAAACGGCCGACGATGAAGCGGACTGAAGACGAGATCCTGTTGACCGTGCACGCCGCACCGCTCGAGCAACGCGCACAGAAGGCACTGGATGCCGCTGCGAAGTCAGCCGAGACCACAGGAAAGAGCGGCAGCGACGCTGGCAAGGACGACTAGGACCATACAAAGGTCCGGGCCTGCGGTCCGTCCTGGCTCCGCGTCAAGCTCGCCGCCAACGAGGCCCCCCCCGAACACCGCACCTTGGCGGTGGCTCCGCTGCCCCATCAGGAGAATGGGCAGACGAGCCGATGGAGGGCACTCTCCCATGACTCGTTCCATGGGCGGCGGACGGACTGCGCGGCGTTGCGCACCTAGCCGGCCCGTTGCGAACGGCAGCTGCTGGACACCGTGCTCGATGCCATGCCTTCCCCGGCGATAGAATCCCAACCCGACCTGCTGCACATGCTAGTGCAGGACCACCTGTTGAGCCGGTCCGTACTCGATGCGATGGAGCAACGCTGTGTCCAAGAACGAGCGGGGCGGCCGCTGCAGGTAGCGTTCTGGCTGCAAGTGCTCGACTACTTCGATGGCTACTTCGACCGCGTGCATCACTGCGTCGAAGACGAACTCCTGCTACCGCGGCTCGCGCTCGAGGGCTTTGCCGCGAACGGCTCGGACGTGCGCCAAATGATGCAGGAGCACGAGCGGATGACATCTTTCCGGCAACACCTACGGCACGCGCTGGGCCAGCGCGCTCGTGGCGGGCTGCACGCGATCGTCCAGGCCTTCGTCGCCTTGCACCGCCAACACCTCGCGCACGAAGAGCAGCATGTGTTCGCGCTGGTACGGACGATGCTCTCCAAGGCGGTGCAGTACGAGCTCGCTCAGGATCTCGAACTGCGCGCGGCCGCCAACGCCAGCGAACGCGCGGCCGCCGAGCTTCTCGTTGCCTCGCTTCGCCAGCAGGTCGATCGCGCCCCGCCCACGCAACCACGGAGTTGAGCCTGCGATCTCGCCCCGAGCTCTCCTTGTGCGGTGTGCCACATCGCGCGATCCTGCTCCGATGGACCCGGCGATCTCGCTGAGCCACGGGCCAGCCATTGGCGCCGATGCTCGCGCTCGACTGCGGATCGCCGAGGCAGCGCGCGCTACCGGACTGCTGGCAGGTGCACAAGAGGCGAACGCCGCGATGGTCCGAGCCTCGTCGCGGCTGTGCCTTTCGGTGGAACACGGCGACTACAACGGCACGAGCCTGTTCGGCACCGGAATCGATCGCTTCTTGTGGCTCGCGTGCGCGGCCAACGATCTGGGCGTGGTGCGGATGTTCAGCACCGACATGCCGAATGAGCGGGTCGTGTCGTTTGTGGTCCCGAGCTCGAGACGATGTGCGACCTCGTGCGCGACAGGCCAGGTGTCCACGGCGAACGCATGATCGGTGGCGGCGATTGTGGAACGAGCGGGGCAATCGTCCTCCTCGGCGCTGCCGCCAGCGTGCGGGCGCACGTCGAGTGCGAGTACCCACGGCTGCAGCCCGCCTTTGCTACGAGCTTCGCCACACATGAGTGCCGCATGGCTGATGGGCTCACCCTGTTGCCTCTTTGGTGATGGCTACGACGGGACACGCCGCTCGCGACGGCGACGGGAGCCGCCTACGCTCTGACCAATGTCGTCTGCTCGGTTGCCGCTGTGGTTCCTCGTAGCAAACTGGGTTGTCGTCTGTGCGGCCTTCGTGCTCGGCATCGTACTCGGACGCCGCACGCCGCTCCCGGATCCCCAGGCAACCGCGATCCGCATCGTCTACGACGAGATCCAACGATCCTACGTGGACCAAGTCGATGGTCCCGCCATGCTCGATCGCGCGATCGCGGCGATGGCGCGGCTCGACGACTACAGCCGCTACATCCCACAACTCGAAGTGCCGCGCTTCGTCGAAGAGACGACCGGCACCTACGAGGGCATCGGCGTAGTGCTGCATTTCGCCGAAGACGGCGTGTTCGTCCGCATCCCCGTGGACGGCGGCCCTGGCGACCGCGCCGGCCTCATGCCCGGCGACCTCGTGGTGTCGATCGACGGCACGCGGATCGCCGATCTCGCCGCGCGCGAGCGCACCCAACTCGCCGAGGAGCGACTGCGCGGCGCAGCTGGTTCGCACGTGACCATCGTAATCGCGCGCGACGGCGAGGAACGGACGATGGACGTCGAACGCGCAGCCGTGCAGAAGAGCAGCGTCAAGTGGGCGCAGATGCTCGATGCCGATCGCGGCCTCGGCTACGTGCATCTCGCCGACTTCCACCCCGGCTCGCAAAAGGCTCTCGCTCGCGAACTAGAGACGCTCGGCAAGACCCACGGCGGCCTGCGCGGTGTCGTGCTCGACCTGCGGTTTGACCTCGGTGGCAGCCTCGACGAAGCCGTCGCCATCGCTCGCATGTTCGTCGAAGCAGGCAACATCGTGTCGCTGCGGCGGCGCGACAGCGAAGTGCTGGAGCGTTTCGATGCCGACACGACGCAATGCACGTTTCCCGACCTGCCGATGGTCGTGATCGTCAACGAGAGTTCGGCCAGCGCCAGCGAAGTGCTGGCGGGTGCCCTGCAGGACCACGCGCGGGCGGCGATCGTCGGCACGGCGACGTACGGCAAGGGTGTCGTAAACACGATCTACGAGTGGCACGGCCAGCCCTTCCGTCTCAAGCTGACGACCGCGCGCTACTTCACACCGAGCGGGCGCAACCTGGATCGCGGCAGGCACCGCAACGGCACCCCGACCACCGCCAAGCGCGAGGCTACCAGCACAGCCGAGAGCGCGGCGTCGACGGACAAGGGCGGCGGCATTCACCCTGATCGCGAGCAAGCGCTCGACGACGCGGTCCAAGAAGCCGCGCAGCGGGCGCTGGCCGAGTTCCCCGTGCCCGAGCATCACCGCGACGCACTCACACGGTGGGCATTGGCACGAAACTCACGCGTTCCCGGCATCCTTTTGCCAAGCGAGGATCGCCAACTGCAGGTAGCGATCGAAGTGCTGCGCGAACGCATCGGCGGCGGGTAGTCTTGTCGCCCCCCATGGTGCAGACCATCCTCGGTATCGAGACGTCGTGCGACGAGACCGCCGCTGCGGTCGTCGAGGACGGCGTACGCGTGCGGAGCAACGTGGTGCACTCGCAGGTGAACCTGCATGAGCGCTGGCGCGGCGTGGTACCGGAGATCGCGAGCCGATCGCACACCATGCGCATCCTGCCGATCGTGCAGCAGGCGCTCGAGGACGCGGGTGTTGCCGCGCGAGACCTCGACGCCATCGCGGTCACCCACCGACCCGGCATGGTTGGTTGCCTGCTGGTCGGCATGGCCGCCGCAAAGGCACTCGCGCTGCTGTTCGACAAGCCGCTGCTCGGCGTCGACCACGTGCAGGCGCACGTGCACACGGCGTTCCTGACCGCGCCCGACATGCTGCTGCCGTCGCTGTCGTTGGTTGCCTCCGGCGGCCACACGGCGATGTGGCTCGTGCGCGCACCGCTCGACACGGAGCGACTCGGAACCACACGCGACGACGCCGCGGGCGAGGCTCTCGACAAGGGTGCCGCGTTGCTGGGACTGCCTTATCCCGGTGGACCTTCGATCGAAACCACAGGACTTGGTGGCAACCGTCGCGCAATCGACCTGCCTCGGTCGATGCTTGCGCCCGATTCGCTCGACTTCTCGTTCAGCGGGCTCAAGACCGCCCTGCTCTACCATCTGCGCGGCCCAGGTGCCGTTCGGCCACAACCAGTGCTCGCGCCGCGCGAACTGCGCGATCTTGCGGCGTCGTACCAAGAAGCGGTCGTCGACGTGTTGATCCAGAAGTTGGTGCGCGCCGTGAAGCGCCATCCCGTTCGCAGCTTGAGCATCGGCGGTGGCGTGGCTCGCAACGAACGCTTGCGCGAGCGACTCCAGCAAGAACCGGCGCTGCGGTCGCTGCAACTGATCTTGCCACCGCTCTCCTTCTGTTCTGACAACGGCGCGATGATCGCACTGATCGGCCATTTCCAGTTGCGGCAGGGCCTCACCGCTGGACTCGAGCTCGAACCTGTGGCCACGCCGCAGGCGGGTGGCAAGGCGACGTCGAGGAGCACGCGATGAGTCAAGACCACGCTCACGCGCGACTGCGCAACCTGCTCGCCGAAGTGCAGCGTGGAGAACTCAGCGTCGAGGATGCGCTGCGATCCATCCAGCCGACCACGGATCTCGGCTTTGCGACCGTCGATCACGATCGAACGCAGCGCTGCGGCCTCCCCGAGGTCATCTTCTGCCAGGGCAAGACGGCCAGCGATGCGGCCGCGATCGCCGTGGAGATCGTCGCTCGCAGCGGCCGCGTTCTGTTGACCCGCGCAGCGCCAGAGCACGTTGCCGCGACCGCGGCGGCCATGCCGGACGCGATCCACCATGAACGCGCACGCTGTATCACCGTCGACCGCGTGCCAGTCGCGCTCGTCGGACTCGTTGCGGTAGTCGCGGCTGGGACCGCCGATCTCCCGGTCGCCGAAGAAGCGGCGGTCACCGCGACTTTTTCTGGCGCCAAGGTCGAACGGCACTTCGACGTTGGTGTCGCCGGCCTGCACCGCTTGCTCGCGCGCGTCCCAGCAATCCGGCGCGCCTCGTGCACCGTCGCCGTAGCCGGCATGGAAGGAGCGCTGCCGTCCGTGCTCGGTGGCTTGCTCGATCGGCCGGTGTTTGCGGTGCCCACCAGCATCGGTTACGGCGCTCACTTCTCTGGCCTGGCCCCACTGCTGACGATGCTGAACTCGTGTGCCGCTGGGGTGTCGGTGGTCAACGTTGACAACGGTTTCGGGGCTGGTTATCTGGCTGCGCTCGTAAACCGCCAGACACACTCCAGGACGCCCTCGACTTGAGCCCCACCCAGCGCAGCGCCCGCCTCGCGCTCGAAGACGGCACCGTCTTGCGAGGCCGCGGCTTTGGCGCCGCCGTCGACTCCGTCGGCGAGTTGGTGTTCAACACCTCGATGACCGGCTACCAGGAGATCCTCTCGGATCCCTCGTACCGCGGTCAGACGGTGTTGCTGACGCAGCCGCACATCGGCAACTACGGCGTCAATAGCGAGGACGAGGAGTCCACCAAGATCTGGACCTCTGGCCTGATCGTGCGTGAGGCCAGCCGGCGCGCGAGCAACTTCCGTTCGGGCGGCGAGCTGTCAGACTACCTCGAACAGCACGGCGTGCCCGGCATCGACGACGTCGACACCCGCATGTTGGTCCGGCTCGTGCGCAACCGCGGCGAGCTTCGCGTCCTGATCACCAGCGACGAACGGGCCAGCGACCAGGAACTGGTCGAGCGCGTGAAGCACGCACCACGCGTAGCTGACGTGGACCACGTCTTGGCAGTGACGACCAAACAAAGCTACGAATGGACGCAGGGCTATCAGAGCCCCTTCAGCCCGCCAGCAGGCGCGCTTCGCGACCACACCACGTTGCTGACCGCCGGTACGGTGCCCGCGGGTAGCCGCCCAGCGAACGGCATCGGCGACCGGCGACCCCGCATCGTCGCCTACGACTTCGGCGCCAAGCGCAACATCATGCGGTCGCTCATCGTCGCCGGCTTTGACGTCACCGTCGTGCCCGCCAAGACGCCCGCAGCAGCCGTACTCGAGCACAAGCCAGACGGCGTGTTCTTGAGCAACGGCCCCGGGGATCCCGCCATCTGCACCTACGCGATCGAGTCCGCCCGCGAACTGGTCAAGAAGGTTCCCGTGTTCGGCATCTGCCTCGGCCACCAGATCCTTGGCCACGTGTTCGGCGGCAAGACCTTCAAGATGAAGTTTGGTCACCACGGCGGCAATCAGCCGGTGATCGACAAGACGACTGGCAGAGTCGAGATCACGGCGCAGAACCACAGCTACGCTGTCGATCCCAGCTCGCTGCCGGACTCCGTGGAGGTGACGCACATCAACCTGAACGACCAAACCGTCGAAGGCATGCGGCACAAGGAATTGCCAGTGTTCTCGGTCCAATACCACCCAGAAGCAGCGCCTGGCCCGCACGACTCGCTCTACTTGTTCGGGCGATTCCGCGACATGTTGCGCCGCTGACAACTCACGCGCCTTGGTCATCGCCAGGCCGGCGGCACTGGGCGCCAGCTATCGGCTATCGCCTCGATGGCAGCGCCGACGACCGTCAGCAGCAGCTCAGCGGGTTCGCGTCAGCAACTGCTCGCGCTGCCACTTCGGCAAGTAGAAGTCGACCAGGAACGGGTTCCAGGCGCGATCCTCCTGCGCGAACGCGTCCATCTCCACGTACTGCCCGGTGAGATCTTGCACGCGGTGGTCCGGGTCGTCCTGGAGATCCGGAGCCTGCACACGCAAACCGTGCCGCTCCTCATAGCGAATGATCGGGTAGAGCTTGCCGCTGTCGCCGTCATCCTGGCGCAAGACCACCGAACGCGCCCGCCGAAGCACGTAAATGCGGTTCTCTTCGTTGCGCCGGTACATCGTCGCCAGGTGGATCGAGAAGACGTCCGACTTGGTCGTGCAGAACAACTTGAAGTCCGTCTTCACCTGCGGGTCCGCCAGCTGCGCAAACTCCTCGATCTGCTCGAGGTCGTCGACGGTCGCGAAGAACCGTAGCTTTGGCTCTTCGCCAAGCTGCAGATCACCGAACGCGAATGCGTCGGCGTTCCCACCCGTAGCAGACTCCTCTTCGGCTTCCGGATCGGGCTCGTTGCGGAAGCGGAGGATGGCGTCAATCACGCCATCGGGGATCGCAGCCTCGGGCATGATCGCGCGCAACACCGGCCGCGGCGCCAGATTGATGTTGATGCGAATACCCTCGCCCAGAGGTTGGACTGCGGGTGCGTTCGGATCCGTGCTCGGCGCGAGCCCCCCGCCCGGTGCGCCCGCGCTTTGGGCACCGCCTGCACCCGCAGGCGCCGGGCTGCCGCCCTGAGCGGGAGCGCCGGATGCCGGGGCCCCACCGCCCTGCTGCGCCTGCCTGCGTGCCACCTTCTCGGGATCGCCTGGATCGATCTGCAACGACGTCCACACCGTGAGAACGGACTCGAGTCCGCGCAGGACGCGACCGTCGATGACCTGATCGTAAAAAAGCTCCTCGGTGACGTCGGGCAGCAACAACAGCTCATCGACGTGAACCGGCAGCGCGAGCTCGGAGACCTTGGTGTCGTCGCTCTTCAATGGCGGCTTTGGCAGGCGATCACTGCCGGAGCGGCGCGCCCATTCTTCGATCGCTCGCACGATGCGGTCGGCCTCGGAGCTCCCGAGGTCCTTGTCTGTGTCTTCGCGCAGCGAGTCGAGCAGGCGAATCAACTGATCGCGGCTGAACTCGGCCCACTTCGGGTCCGGGCTCCACAGCGATAGCAGGTTGAACTTCGCGTTCTCAGCCTCGACCCAGTAGTAGGTCGTCAGGTCGTTCTCGGCACGCGATTGTGGCTTGGCCCAACTGTCCCGACTGCTGTCGCAGGTGGTGCTGGGATCGGCCTCCTCGCCCTCTTCGCCAGCCTCAGGGGATTGGCCGCCGGGCGCCGTGACGCCGCCTGGCGCCCCCATGGCGCCCAGTGCACCGCCGCTCTCTTCGCCGGCGGCGGCGCCCGCCAGATCGGTCAGCAGCGTGTCCTCGACTTCGGCCAGCGTGTTGTCCATCTGGTTGCGCATGCGCGCAAGCAGGGCGTCGTTCTCCCCGGTTACGCGCAGCAAGCGCGCGGAAACCACCAGTTCGGCGACGAGGATGTAGAGCAGAATGCTGAAGATCAGCGCGAGGATCAGGGCAATGCCCTGCTGCTCGTTGCGTGCTCGGAACGTCATGGGTCGGTGCGCTAGCTGGGCCGGCGCGAAGGTGCCTCTGACGCGGCATCCTAGCCGTTCTTCCGTGCGACTACTGCTCACGCTCGGTCGGCGAACCACGATCGTTGACGATGCGCGGCGTGATTTGAAACGCGACGCTGGTTTCCTGCCGGCTGGTCGAGGTCGAGCGGAACAGGAACCCGAGCAACGGAATGTCGCCGAGGATCGGCACCTTGGTCTCGCTCTGAAAGGTCGTGACCGACTTCAGACCGCCGATCAGAAGGCTGTGGTTGTGCTTCAGGTAGACGGTTGTGACAGCGCTGCGTTGGCTGGTGATCGGTGTCACTACCGGCGTCGTGTTGGCAAAGCCGGTGACCGCCGAGACGTCGGCGTAGAGCTGGAGCAGCACCGTGTCCTTGCCTGCGATGACCGGGATGATGTTCATCTTGACCCCCACAGGCTTGAAGTCGATTTCGGCTGCGACTTCAGTGCCGAGCTGATTGATCTTCGCTCGCGGGAACGGGATCTGGGTCAGCGTCGAAATCGAGGCGACGCCACCATTGCGCACGACCAGCTTCGGCGAACTGGTGATGTCGGCGACGTTGTTCGCTTCGAGCGCCTGCAGCACCAAGTTGAGTTCCCAGCTGTCATGAATGCCACCCAGGGTGAACAAGCCGACATCGGTCACCGGGCTGGCACCCACCACGGGTTGGCGCAACGGGAAGATCGAGGTATAGGCCTGCACCAAGGCGCCGCTGCTCAGGTTTTCGAGGTTCGGCGTGCCTGCGTTCACTCGCGAGACACCGAACGCGAGTGCATCGGCATTGGTGTACTCGATGACCTGTACCGTGATCTCGATCTGCGGGATGCTGGTGTAGAAGAGATCGAGCGCCCCCTCGAACGCGGTCAGTCCCGCCGCCGTCGCGGTGACGAGCAGCAGCGCGACCGGAGTCGAATTGGCCACATCGACCTGCATCGGCGCACCGGTGACCGCCGAGCCCTGTGACGGCATCGGCGGGTCAGCAATCCTGGCGCCGGTGAGCTTCTCGAAGTCTGCTAGGTAGGTGATCTCGATTTCCCGGCCGCGAAGCATCCGGCCCAGGATGCTGTGGCTGTCCGCACCACCTACCTTCGTGCCTGGAGCCGGAGCGGTGATGGGCTTTCCGGCTTCGAACACCGGCTGTGGTTGCTCCGGCCGAATCTCGTGGATCAGCTTGAGAAAGGTCGGGCCGAGGTCGCCAACCAAGAAGTACTGCTTCGTGATCTCGCCACCCGGACCGATGAGAATGCTCGGGCCAAACAGACCACGGAGATGCGCTTCGACTTCGCTGCGCGTCGGCTGGCCCTGGGGTTCTTGCGCATCCAGCGCCGGTGCAACGCCCACTCCGCGCGCATTGCCGGGCATGTCCGACAGACCCACAACCAGGGAACCGTTGGTCGAGGCGTCGGCGGCGCGCATGCCATCCACACTCGCCTGCACATCCATCGCGTCGACGCGGTGTGCAGGAGCACTGACGCAGCCGCTCAGCAGAGTGACAAGGACCGCAGACCGCCACAGACACTCTGCGTCAGCACCGAGGATCAGGCGGATCACAGGTTGGCGATGACGTCGCTAGTCAGGTCCGTTGGAATGCGACCGTTGTCGTTGGTGATGTCTCCCGTTCGCACCACCAGGTCCTTGCTCGACTTCGTCGCTGCTGCCTGCGCCGCCGTACGGATCCGCCGGTCCATTTCGCCAACCAGCAAGATGTAGCGCGCTGACCCACGACGAACCGCGTCAGCCTGAATCGTCTGCCATTCGACTGTGGCTTCCCGGACCCGCTGCTCGTCGATGGTTGCCGGCGCCGAGGTGTTGCTGGCGCTGCCAAAGTAGACCACCGCATCCGTTCGGAGGTCGACTTGCGCGATGGCAGAGGCGGCGAACATCAGCAAGCCGCAGCAGATCTTGACGAGTCGAGACGAGATGACCATGACCAATACCCCCGAGGTGTCGCCCAGAGCAGCCAGAGTCGAAAACTCAGACTGCCGCGGACGAAACCGGACTAGCAAGGGTTGTGCCTCAGATTGCGCCATGGGACTTGGCCATTTCCCGAAGTTGTTGTCTTCCCGTCGTTTCTGATCCTTCCATAATTACTCTGGCCAGTCACGCCGGGGCTCCATCCAGGCCGATGGCCAGAACTCACTTAGAATCCGCCACGCCCCCAAGCGGCCCATGGCTAGATGTTGGCCGATAACGAGCGCCCCGGCGGCTGCCGACGCGCTCGGCAAGGCCGAGATCGACAAGCTGCTGCAGGTCACGGAGACCCGTCCGATGCGAGATACCGGTGCTCTCCATGTGGTCCTGGGTAGCCATTGAACCAGCGGCAACCAGTCGCTCGTAGAGGAGACGAACCCGGGGCGGCAGCGCGACCAGCACCACATCGGGCAGCGGCGGCAGAACTGCGGGCGCGCCAACGGCAGCGGGACTCACCGAGGCCTCGGTCGGTTCGGCCGGGGGCCCTGGGACCACGACCGGTGATTCCACTGTCACCGATACGGCGCCACCGACCTCGATGGTCGAGGGACTCGCTGGACTTGGCACGGTGGCAGGCGCCCCTTGCGTCGGCGCCTGCGACACGACGGCCGAACCAGAACCTGGAGCTACCTGGCTTGACGACGGCAGTGCCGCCATGACGTCGCGGCGCTCGACCAGCTCGCCGCCGGCCAAGACCATCGCGCGGTAGACCGCGTTGCGCAACTCGCGGATGTTCCCCGGCCAGTCGCGGCGGAACAGGTCGTCCATGGCATCGGTAGTGAAGGCTCGCACCCGACTCTCGCCGGACGCGACCACTTCACTGCGGAACTGCTCGACCAGAGCCGGGATCTCCTGGCGCCGATCGCGCAGCGGCGGCACCTGAACGATGATTCCCTGCAGCCGGTAGTAGAGGTCCTCGCGGAACCGACCATCGGCAACCATCTGGCCGATGTCGCGGTTCGTTGCGGCGACGACGCGCACGTCGATCGGCACCGGATCCGCGCCGCCGACTCTATCGACCTCGCGTTCCTGCAGCACCCGCAACAGCTTGACCTGCACGTCGAGCGGGATCTCCCCCACTTCGTCCAGGAAGATCGTGCCGCCATTGGCCTGCTCGAACTTGCCGATCTTGCGCCGATCGGCACCCGTGAACGCGCCCTTCTCGTGACCGAACAACTCGCTGGCGAGCAGAGTCTCAGACAACGCCGCGCAGTGCACCTTGACGAGTGGCCCACCCGCACGGCGACTCCAACGGTGCAGCAGGTTGGTCAGCACCTCCTTGCCCGAACCCGTCTCGCCCAAGAACAGCACAGCGATGTCCGTCGGGGCGACGCGACGCATCGTGCGATACACATCGCGCATCGCCGAACTGACTGCGGTGATGCCCGCACGCCGCAGGCTGGCGTCGACTTCGACCTCGACCGCGACCGGGGTCAGCGCCGAGCCTGATGCCAGCCGATCGCGCAGCACGTCGAAGAGGAACTCCGCCGACGCAGCCTCTTCGGGAAAGACTGCTAGCGCACTCGTCGGCAGCTTGTCCTCGATGTCGCTTTCGGGGGCCTGCTCGACCACGCGCTGCCACGATTCGAGGATGCGCAGCACCAGCGCTTCGCCGCTCGAACGGTCGCTCTTCGGCGCCAGCAACTGAAACTGACCCGACCCCGAATGGCACAGTAGAGCGCCGCGAGGAAGGTGCTCGCGGAGCACTGCCGCGAAGCGGCGGAGCCCACGTGGGCGACCAGCACCATCGCCCAGCCCAAGCGCCAGTAGGACCAGCGGCGCACCGCGCTGCTGCGCGACTGCCACTTCTTCGGCAACACGACGACGGAAGTAGTCGGGCGCAAACGCACCGGTCAACGGATCCTGCACTGCGTGTCGATACAGCTGCGCGTTGTCGAGCGCGACTGCAGCCTGCGCCACAACCGTCGCCAGCAGTTGCAGGTCGATCTCCTTGGGGCTCGCCCCTTGGAAACCCAAGAGCACCGCGCCACGGCAGCGTCCGCCGACCAGCAGCGGAATGCCGACAATGCTGTGAATGCCGGGCAGGCGCTGCAGCAACTCGCTGAACACGATCGGCAGTCGACACAGCGAGAATGGCCCGAGTGCTTGCGACAAGAACGAGAAGGTCAACGCCAGCTCGAGTCGTTCGGTTTCGAGGCCGCCATGCAACTCGACCTTGTTGGTATCCGGGTCGATGACGGCAATGCGCACGCGATCCGCCGGAACATGCTCCTCGCAGAACCGTCGCAGCACCGCGAGCGTGTGATTGCTGTCCAGTTGCGCCGAGAGGTCGCGCATCGCTCGGTTGAGCTTTTGCAGGTCGTACAGCCGCCCTTGCAGGTCGCCAGCCATCTTGTTGAACGTGCGCGACAGCTGGCCGAGCTGGCCTGGCTCGTCGACCGGGACACGCGCGTCGAGCTGACCCTCGGCGAGCAGTTGCGCCCCGCGCTCGATCTGCTCGATCGGGCGACTGATGCGATGACTGACGACGAACGACACGAACGTCGACAGCACGAGCAACAGCCCACCGACCAGCACGAAGAAGGCGCGCACCGGAATGCGACCAATCGACAAATCGAGCGTCGCCGGCAAGTCGGGCTGTGCAAGGACCAGTAGCGCTCGAGGTGTGTCTTGCAGATCGCGCAGCACTTCACAACCACACAGCCAGTCCCCGTAGGCCGAGGACGCTCGCTCAACCACCGACTGCCGCTGGTCCATCGCGGCAAACATCGCCCGCTCGCGACTCGCCATGCTCGCGGGATCGCGGCCGTGCAACAGCAACGCGCTTGGTTCGATGCGCGTACCCGCAACCTCGATTGGGTAACCGCGAGGGTCGCACAACATGACCGACGCACCGGGTGCAAGAGCACCGAGCAGATCCGCTCCGAGTGGCCGGGCCACGGTCAGCGCCAGCGTGCCGCCGCGCACGGGAGCCTCGCTGCGAACAGCAATCACGACCGTGCCCCAGTGCACGTAGACACCCGGTTCCAAACGAGCCGGCGCCTCAGTGCTCGCGAGCCTCGTGTCGCCGGCAACCGTACTGAGTCCCTGATCGGCGCGGCCAGCGGGCATTGGGATCCACTCGAGCTTCAAGAAGCCGCCTTTCCACTCGGGCGGCAACTGTCCGGCGAGGAGCTGTTGCAGCGCTGGCAAGACCTGCGCGACTCGTTCCTTGAACTTGTCATCCTCGACCGAGCCGGAGCGCTTCTTGTAGAGCTCGGCAAGATCCTGCAACCACTGGCCCGCCGAACTCCGCAAGCGCTGCATCTGGTCGGTGAGCTGACCGGTGGCGTTCTGCACCTGTCGACGCATGCCCTCTTCTTGGTCGGTAACGTGACCGCGATCGATGACCTGCGCCAAGACGATCGACAAGACGATCAACGGCGCCAGCACCGCGACCGACAGTACGGCCATCAGGCGCGCACGCAAATTGGCGACCGCGGCGAGCAACTCGCCAAGCAACACCACGAGCAGCGGCGCCCCGAGCAAACACAGTAGGAGCCCCATTCGGCTCGCGCCGAGGTTGGCCGCAGGTCGGTCGGGATCGGTGACTGCGACACCGAGCACCGCACCGTCCCAACCCTCGCCGGCAAGTGGGATGTAAACTGAAGCGCGCGACGCGCCGCCCTTCGTCGTGACCAAATCGGGCACGGTCGGTGCCGCGTGTCCGGCGGCATCCCGCGGCAGCACTGCGACTTCCTGCCGCGACTCGGCCGACAAGGTGGACTCACTGAGTCGACCATCGCGGTAGATCGTCAAAGCGGTACCCGCGAGGGCCTCGCGCATGTCGTCGCGCAACCTGCGGTCCTGACCTTCGCGCAGCAACGGCGAGTCCTCGGGATCCTGCGGTGCCGCGGCCTTGTCGCTGCCAAACACCACCGAACGAAACCTCATGCGGTAATCCGCGAGGTTGCGGAACTCGATCGCCTCTAGTTCGGCACCCGCCGGCAGCTCGAGAACCGGCAGCACCATGTTGATGCGGCGCTCCTTCTGCTCATCGACCCAGCTGAATGCGATCGCAGCCGGCGATCCTTCGGGTGGCTGATCGCGCGTGTTGTGCACGACCAACTCGTAGAACATGCTGACTTGGTGCTCGAGAGTCAGCGTCCGCGACGGCAAGCCGTTCTTGAAGTGCAGCAGGACCTCGGCAACGGTCGCGCCAGGGTTGGCCGTCGGCACTCCGGGATACGTCGCGCGATAGAACAGCCAGAGCTTGGTGCACGGTTCCTGGCTCGGCGGCACGGCGATACGACGCACCACTCCAGGGCCCAATTCGAGGCCAGCATCACGGGGATACGGCCCGCGCAGATCTGTGAGCACGCCGTCGAGCGACGGTTGCCCCAAGAACAACGGTTCCGCTGGTTCGTCGCGCTGACGCAACAGGGTGAGCCCGACCAGACGAACATCACCGCCCTGCGGCATGCGAATACCGAGAGTCCGCAGGGGGCCACGCAGCGGAAAACGATGCCAATCGGTCTCGCTCGGCTCGCGCGACCACACGCCACCCGGCTGGTAGTCACCGGCAAAATAGAGGCTCTCGACACGTGCCGTGCTCGATCCGGCGTTGAGCTGCAACTCGATCTGCGGCTGCAGGTCACCATCCGGCGGAACCTGGAGCACTGACGCGAACGGGCGGCCGAGCACCACATAGAGCTCTTCGCCGACCAACGGTGGGTCGAACTGGAAGGTCTCGACTCGCTGCGCATCCAGCGGCAACCAGTAGGGCCGAACCTGAAACGGTTCGTCTGGATACTCGCGAACCGAACCGCCGAACTCATCGGCCGCGAACTGCGAAAGGAATCTGTAGCTGGTGTACTTCTGTCGAGCGACCGACTTGCCAGCGAGCAAATCCATCAACGCACGGTCACGACTCGCACCGCGGTAACTCGCGAGCGTGCCTTGCTCGAGTTTTTCAACGAGGCCGCGAACCGTCGCCACGCTGGTCGCGAGTTCTTCTCGTTGCGCGCGGTCGCGGTAACCAACCCACAGTTCGGGCAGGAACAGCCCGACAGCGAAGAGAATGACGCCCGCGGCCAGGACGAAGGGACGCAGCCACCGGACCCGCCCAGCAAGACGAGGCCACAGCCTCAGGGTCAGAAACAACATGCCGGCCGCGAACAGCGGCACCAGCAGATAGCGGAGGTCGGAGAGCATCTCGAGCGTGAGCAGGCGCGCCGGTAGCTCCGACACGAGCGGCCCTTCCCCCTGCAGATCCAGGCGACCGTGAACGTCGGCGGTCAGCGGATCGGCACCGGCCCATGCCAACCGGGTCGCCTCCCCGCTTGGCGCGTCGACGTCGACCAGAACCACATCGCACACCACCGTCAGCTGACCGGGGCGGACGCAGGCGAGTTGGTGGAACGGGATCGCCGCTTCGAACTCATACACACCCGGACCGACTTGACGGCCGACAGCGGCGAACCCGGTCAGTGCGGAGCCACTTTGGCGCGGCGCGTTCGCGCGCGGCTCGATTACGAGCCAGGGACGGAGGTCCGAAAGGGGCGACAGCGACAGTTGCACTTCCTCGCCCGCAGCCGCTGTCGAATCGGGACCGCCTGGGGCCAGTCCGAAGTACAGGTCGAGGTGGTCGCCACCCCCACCCGCGCCGACGCCGTGGTATTGGGCAACGTCATCGCGAACGCGACCGGCCAGATAGAGGGTGTTGGCATCGTAGGCAAACTGCAGTTGACAGGACGCATCCTCCGACCCAGTCCAGCCAGCCGCTGCTTCTTCAAGGAGCTGTTCGCGAGCGGCCAGTGTGACCTGTGGCCGCCAGGCCCATTCCGTCAAGTTCCCGTCGACGGTTGGAGCAAGACGGATTCGGGGGACGGAGGCCACTGCCGTGGAAGGCACAGGACCCTCGTTCTGAGCGGCCAAATCGGCCACGCCGACGGCAAGTCCAATCAGGACCGATGGCCAAATCCGGCACGACTGCGCAATTCGCCACAAATTCGCCATGGGCTGGGCAGTGTAGATGCCCAGCTCGATGGAGCAAGTCGCCGCTCCCCACAAGGCGGAGGCCGCGGCGAGAGACGCGTAGGAAATGCAACGAGCCGGACAAGTCCGGCTCGCTGACTGCAGCACGCCGAGCCAACCGCCGTTCGGGCAGCGCAGCTCGGGTGCGGGCTAGGCGACGTGCCTCAGCGACGATCGCGCCGCGGCCCTCGCGGTCCGCGCGGGCCACGACCACCCGAATCTGGACGGCCGATCAGGCTGTCGGCATCCTCCAGATCCCCGATGTCTTGCCCCTTGATCGGGGGCGGCTCGACCAGGTCATCATCGGTCGGGTCGAACTCGCTCATCGGCAACTTGGAGGGCGAATCACCGCGGGGGCCACGCGAGCCCTCGTCACGAGAACGCCGTGCTGGGCCACGTTCGAGGCGATCCGTCGGGGCATCGCCGCCAAGGCCGCCGACTGGGCGGTCACCACGGACGGGGCGCTCGACGGGAACTGGCGCGTCTTCGCGAACCGGACGCTCGGGCCGACCAGCGTCACCCCGGAAGGGGCGATCCTCGCGCGGAGCGCGTTCATCGCGAACCGGACGGTCCTCGCGAACCGGACGATCCTCGCGCGGCCCGCGTTCCGGACGAGCGAACTCGCTGCGGACCGGACGGTCTTCGCGCGGCGCACGTTCCTCTCGCATCGGCCGGTCATCGCGGACCGGGCGATCCTCGCGCGGCGCACGCTCGTCGCGCACCGGGCGATCTCCCCGCGGTGCACGCTCGTCGCGGACCGGGCGTTCCTCGCGCGGGGCACGCTCGTCGCGGACCGGACGCTCCTCGCGCGGTGCACGCTCGTCCCGGA
>CAMBXM010000074.1 GCA_945871815.1 Singulisphaera sp. GP187 | reverse complement strand
GGCTGCTCGCCGCGCAGCTGGACGATCTGCTCGGCGATCTCCTTGGCTTCGCCGGGCGACAGCGGTAGCATCGGCGCCACGCGGCGCGCGCCCGAGGCGTCGTGCACGCGAACATCGACCCCGCGGCGGCAGCCGGTGAACATCGCCGTCATCAACTCGACGGACGCGGTGTTGCAGTTGACGGGCGCCGGCACCAGGGGCTCCACCACGGTGTCGAGCGCGCGCCATTCTTGCGCCACAGGGTGGAGGAGATTGAGTTCGAAGATCGACGGCAGCTGCAGCTCTTGGGCACTCTGCGGCGTCAACGTGTTCATCACGAGGCCGTACTCGATGGCACCCGTCTCGAGGCTGCGAACGCGCACCGAACTGCCGGCGCCGAGGTGCAACGCCGACTTGACGACCAACCGCCGACTGCCCACCGGGACGTCGTAGAACACGCGCTCGGGACGCCCCCACACTGGGGCGGTGCCGACATCGGCGACCTCGCCGATCACCGCCTGCAGCCGGTCCAGTTCGCCGGGCTTGAAGCCGCCACAACCAGCGCGCTCGATTTCCGCGAGTTCGCTCGGGGTCGACAGCGCCATCCGGCGCGTGTGATCCCCCCCGGTGCGCCCGTCGTACGGCCAAGCTACGGCGAGCACGCAGCGCCAGTCGAGGACCAGGGCGGTCTCCGCCACTTGATGGTCCTGCGGCTTCAGGAAGCCTAGTTCGAGCAACGCGCCGCGGTCACATTCGGCCAGGGCGTTGCCTTGCTTGCTGCCATAACGCACCACCTCGTGGTCGATCCAGACGAACCCGCTATCGGGCAAACCAGTCGCGTCATCGAGCAGGATCTCGGTCGCGTCGGGCAGCAACTCCTTCTGCAGGCGCGCCGTCGATCCGAGCAAGTTGGCCAGCAGCAGCGGCGTGATCGCGTCAAGCGCGACCATGCGCTGCAGGTCAAAGGTCTCCCCGCCAAAGCGCACCCGACCGTCGTCGCGCAGCGCCGGGAACGCGTCAGGAACGCCGCTCGGAAACTCGGCCAGTTCGTCGAAGTCCGGGGTTTCGTCGTAGGTCGCATGCCCAAGCGCGGCCTCGCCGAGCATCAGGTCGCGGGCGCTCGCCGAGAGCATCTCCGCTTGGCGCAGCTCGATCGATCGCGCCGCCACGTCCGCACCGCGGCTCATCGATACCGCAAACGGCAAGGCCAGCAGCAGGAGCAGCGTGAGCGCCATCAGCACGGCCAACAAAGCGATCCCGCGCTCGGCGAGTCGACGAACGCCAATGGAGCTCATTGCAAAACCCCCTGAGGGCCGACGCGCAGCACCTCGACACGGTTGTCGGACACCATCTGGAACAGGATCTCTGGCGGTGCCATCGGTTCGCCTTGGGCGTCGAAGGCGACGCGCACGGCCTTCTTCAGCACGGCTCCTTCTGGCAGGTTCGAGGACTGCGTGATCGTGTAGGCAAACAACTGCAACTCATCGACCGCGGCGACCACGCCGTCATTGCCTGGCAGCACCTCCAACACATCGTCCTTCTGCTGACGCAGGCGCTCGCGCTGGTCCTGTTCGGCGGCGATGCGTCCGTCGATCGCGATCCACGCGCGGTTGCTGTCGGCCGCGAGTTCGAAGCTGCACCAGCGACCGACCGGCAGCGCCACTTGGCTCGCAAGCGTCGTCGTGACGCCGCCGCGACCCGCATCGTCCAACGTGGTGAGCCGCGCGCGCGGCCGGCCGTCGTCGTCGAGTTGCACCTGAATCGCGCTGCCAAGCCGCAGCAACTGCCCAGGACCGCGGCGCAGCAGCTTGACGTCGACGCGCAGGGCAAAGCCATCGCTGAAGTCGGCGTCCTGCTTGGACAACTGCAACCGCAGCGCGGCACTCGGATCACCAGCCCTGGTCGTGCGGGCGTGGCCGTAGCGCCCTTGCAGGTAGTCTTCGCCACCAAGCACCGGCGCAAGGTTGGCATCGAGGAAGCGTTGGCCCGGGTCAAAGGTCGACAGCAACACCGGATCGAGGCCACGAGCGCGCACCGTGCCGAGGCCACCGTCGACTCCCGGCGTCAGCAATACCTCGGTAGGGAGCCCGCGGGTGCGGGCGTCGAGCGCCGCCATGCGCAACATGCCGACGATGGCGGACCGGGCTTCAGGCAGACCATCCGAGCGGCGCAAGAACCCGACCCCGAGCCCCATCAGTACGGACAGGATGCCGGCGACGACCAACAACTCGAGCAAGGTCATGCCCGAGTCGGATTGGCGTGTGGGGCGAAGTCTGGGGACAGGCATCAGGGCGGGATCGGGACGAAGCTATACGTGCAACAGGGCAACGGTCACGGCAGTTCGCGCGCGGCGAATCACTGCCCTTTCTGCGGCCAGCTCAGGTCGTCCTCCGTGCCGAACACTTGGTCGCGTCCAGCCGAGAGCAACTGGAACTTCCGGCCGCCGAGCGGCATGCCATCGGCGTTGCGCAGGGCCTTGGCGGTCAGTCGCAGGCCGTCGCCGCCCGCCAGAGCCACTTGTTGCGGCTTGTCGAAACCAAGGTTCTTGGTCGTCTTGCTGAAGTAGCAAAGCGGCGTGCCCCACTCGTCGGCAACTTCGACGCGGTCCTTGCGCGACAACAAGGGCAGCAGGATCTCGTTGCTGTCGTTGTCCGTGTTGCTGAGGCGCTGCGCCATGTCGCTGAGGTCCTGGCCATCGGCGACGCTCTGGCTCAGGAACGCCACCAGCGACTCGATGCCGGTGTTGGCGCCGTTGTCGCTCTTCAGCTGCAGCTTGTTCTCGGGGTCGGCGAAGTCGTCCGGTGGATAAAAGCCGTGCTTGCGCTCGAAGCTCTCGCACCCCGACGCGAGGCGCTGCAGGTTTGCGAGTGTCGTCGCTTCGTTTGCGGTCTCCTTGGCGCCGAGCAAGTCGGGCAAGAACGCCGCCGCGAGCACGCCGAGGATGGCGATCACGATCAGCAACTCGATCAGGGTGAACCCGCGCACTGTCGCGATGGGCCGGGAAGATGGGTGGCCGTGGCTCATGGGCATCTCAGTCCTTGCGACGCTCGAGGTGGAAGTCGTCGAACGCGACGTCAGCGGTGTTGCCGGCTCGTCCAGACACGAGCAGGACGGTCTCCAGTTCTTTGCTGTCGGCCGCCCGCAGCATCGTCAGGTCCTTCTGCTGCAAGACCGCGCCGTCGATCAGCATCAGCAGGCGGAACAGGTTCTCGCCGCGGTCTTGCACGCGGAGTTCGAAGGTGTGTTCGCCGGCGACCGCGGCCTCGCCGCCTGGCCCCGATTGCATCGGGTCGGCCTTGCCTTCACGGACCATCCAGAACGGCTTGCCATCGCGCAGGCCGATCTGCGCCTGAAAGTCCGGCGCACTGCCGCTACCGCGCGACTGGATGCGCACGCCAGCAAAGGTGTCCTGTACCTGGTGGCCCGGCAACAGCGTCATGCGCGCCGACACCGCCAAGAACTTGCCGCCCTTCTGCACGGCACCGGCGCGCACCGCGGAGACCTCGGTCGCGCGTGAGAACCGGCCGGAGAACAGCAGTCGATTCTGGTCGACGACGGCGCCGAGGCCACCATCGCGCTCGAGCAGCCAGACGTTGCCCACCTCACTGCGCTCGAAGCGATCATCGAGCTGCTCCTTCTGGGCATGGTCTTCGATGCGCTGCAAGGTCTCGGTTGCCCACTGCCGCATCGGGTGCTCACGCGGCAGATCGCTTTGCATGCGCTCGAGCTGCGGGCGGGCTTCTTCGCCGTGGTCCATGGCGTAGTCGACGATTGCGAGCGCGGCCTGGGCAAACAGTCGACCGGGGTCGTCGGTGGCGGCGTCGCGAGCCGCCGAGAAGGCGTCTTGGGCGCCGCGCAGATCGGCGGTCGCGAAATGCGCCAAGCCTTGGCGTTCCCGCAAGGTCACGCTCTGCACCGGTGACAACGTGACGGCTCGATCGGCGTAGCGCACCGCGGCCAGCGCGCTCTGCGCCTGCTCGCTGGCATCGCCGTCGCGCAGCATCTGCATCCGCTGCTCACTCACCTCAGCCAGCGCTGGTACAAAGTCGTCGCGCAGGCGAAGGACGGCGTTGAGCGCCTCGATCGAGTTGCCGGTTTGCCCAAGCCCGGCCAACGCCCGCGCCTTGAGATAGTGCGCGTAGACGTAGAGCGGATCGGCCTCGAGGGCGCGATCGGCCTGCGTGGCGGCGGCCTCGAACTGACCGAGGCGGATGTAGAGCAACGACAGGCCAGCGAGGGCTTGGTGCCGCAGCAACGGCGCGTCGTCGACGACCGACTCGAAGGAGGACTTGGCGTCTTGCCATTCGCCCAGCCGGACCTGACAGGCCGCGACACCAAGCTGGGCCGCTGGCCCGAAGCCCGCAGCCGCGGCCGCGCGGAAGCCGTCTTTGGCCGCCGGGAGCAGGCCCGAGGCATAGTCGATCGCCGCCCGCAACTGGGCCAAGAGCGCCGCCTGCGGGGTCCCAGCAGGGTGGCTGCCAAACTTGGATAGCGCCTCGCGCGCCCCGTCCATGTCGCCCATGCCGAGCAGGCCGCCGATGGCGACTTGGATCACGCGCAAGCGCTCGAGCTGATCGCTGACCGAGCCCAGCGTTGCCATCGCGCGCTGCGCCATCGCATGGGCTTGCTGCGGCTCGGCCCGTTGGCGCAGGAACTGCGAGAGAGCGGCGTGCGGGCGTGCGTCGGTGGGCGCGATCGCGATGGCCTGCTGCAGGCTGTCGATAGCCGCCGAGTAGAGGCCGAGGCGACCCTGAAGGATCCCGAGCCCCTCGAACCGGAACGCGCCAGCGGGACCGTTCGACGGCAACGACTCGTAGAGCGCAAGCTCACCGGCCAGGTCGCCCTTGTAGCGCAGCACGCGGGCCTTGGCGCGAACGGCGGTCAGACCCGCGTCGGTCCGCGCCAGAACTTCGGCCTGCTCGAGCGCCACTTCGTAGACCCACGCTTCGTTGCGCGCCCAGAGCAACAGCTCGTCGATGAGCTTCTCGCGATCGAGCGCATGAGCGGCGTCAGCTGGCACCGCCCGAACCGCACGAGCCACGCGGTTCTTCAGCGTGTCGGCCAGCCGGATCTTGGTGACCCGAATGCGCTCGTCGTTGCCGAACGTCGCTTCGGGAGGCTTGACCTTCTCGTCGGTGATGGAGAACTCGAGCACGTTTACGACAACGCCCTCGAGACCGCCTTCGTCGCGCTGTTCAAGATCGAACAGGTCCTGCCCAGGTACGCGCAGGATGCCGAAGTGCTCTTCACTCTGGCCGCTCAACCACACTTGGTCGTACTGGCGACGGTAGCGCTCCTTCTTCTGGTCGCGCGTCTCCACGACCGAGGTCGGAGCCGCCTCTTCAACAGCAACGGCAGCGGCAACCGCTTCGAGCGTCACGCCGGTCGTCACCGCGCCAGGGATCAACAACAAGTCGGCGCGGACAAAATCAGGGCCCGGTTCGAGTGGCAAAGCGACCACCTGCAGCGCCTCTTGAACCGGGAACGGCAACGGCCGCGGCGGCAACGGCTGGGTCTCGCTCGGTTCGCGAAACCACTGGCGCTGCGAAGCGGCATTGGCTGGCGTCGTCAGCAGCGGGGCAGTTGGTGGCGTCGCCGCTACATAGGCCTTGACGGTGGTCGCGATACTCGGCGCTCGCCACTCCTCGTCCTTGCAGCGGGTGAGGACCAGAGCTCCGAGCGCAAGGCTCGAGAGCGCGAGCACTTGTTCCTTTCGCAATGCCATTTCAGTTCGACTCCTTGGTCGCTTCCTTGAACGCCACGCCGACCAGCGAACCGCTGGTCGTCACGGGATCGGCACGCCGGCCGGTGTGCGCCATCTTCAAGCCGGCTTCGAGCGTCAACGTGCGTCCGGGCTGCCGCAGCGACTCGAGAAACGCAAGGGCGGTAGCTTCGTCGCTCTTGAACTCGAACAGCACGCGCTCCTGGTCGAAGAACTCGCGCACGTCGACCTGGTTCTGCTTGCCGGAACGAAGGGTCGGGCGTCGCGCGGTGCGGCGGGCCTCGACGCCAATGCGCATGCCGACGAGGCCCTGCGCTTGCGGGTCTGCCGTGCGCACGGCGTCATGCGCCGCGAACAGTCGCGTGCAGATCTGATCGACCAACTCGATGCCAAACAACGCGGCGCGGATCTCGTCGAGCCCGTTCGGCGCCGGCGGCCAGGTCAGGTCGCGATTGGGATCCACCTGCACATCGCGCTCACTCGCAGCTTTCAAGATCGCGAGCTTGCGCTCGCGCCCGATTTTGCCGAGGAACTCGTCGGCGCCGAAGCCCTTGCCCTCGAACGAGAACTCGGGGTTGCGGGTGTAGCCGATCTCCAGCGCCAGAACCTTGCGCGCCGCCGCCAGTCGATCCTGCTCTTCGATCGCAGCTGCGAGTGCCGCGCGGTCGTAGACCTCGACAGACTGCGCTTGCTTCGCGACGCCGCGCGCGTCGCGCCGATTGGGCCCGGGGTCGTAAATCGCACCGACAATACTGCGGGCAATGAGGAACGCAGCGAGACCGATGGCACAGCCGAGCAGCCAGCGCTTGTTCTCCTGCACGAAGGAACCGACATCCATCAGCTCTTCCCTCCGAACTCGATCGTGAACGTGAACTCGACCGTGCTGTCACCACCCGCCGGCGTCGACAACTGCGGGACCGCCCCAGCCTCGAGCAACAGCGGATCCTTCTTCAGACGCTGCGAGAACTCGAGCAGCACGTTGCTGATGTTGGCGCCATCGAGTTCCTTGCCGCGGCCCTTGACCTCTACCACCGGTCGCTTCTCCGCGTTGCCGGCGCCGCGCATCTCGACGGCGACTTTCGTGAGCCACAATTGTGGTGGCAAGTTGGCCGTCACTGCGCGCAGGACTCGCAGCGCGCCATGAAGCGGAACGGCTTGCTGCGCGAGGTGATCAACCACCGCACGGCCTTGCAGGTTTTCTTCGACGATGGCTTGCGCCTGTTTGTCGACGTCCTGCTTTTGCGACCAGTCGCGAGTAACGAGATTGAGCGCCTTCGCCGCAGACTCCACTCCCGCCTTTCGGTCCTTGGCGTAGAGCACGAGCAGCACGATGGCAAAAGCGGCGGCGGCGATGTTGAACACCATCCGCTGCTGGAATCGGCGGCGCTTCTCGACCGCGGCCGGCAGGATCTCGAGCGAGTACAGCGTCGCGTCGACGCTCGCCACCGCGAGCCCGAGCGCGATGACCGCCTCACTGCGCATCTGCTGCAACTGCTCAGCATCGCCGGCCGGCAGCGCCGACAAGTCGAGGTTCTCGAACGGATCGAACAGATCGACCGGGCACCGCAGCGCCTCGCGCAGCATGCCACGGAGGCCACGGAGGCGGGCGCTCCCGCCGCTGAGCAGCACTTTGTCGAGCTTGAGGTCGGCGATCTTCGTTTGCACTTTGCAGAAGGCCACAGAACTCTGGATCGCAGCGACGATCGCGTTGGCAGCGCCACCCGCCGCCATCGTGACCTTCTCGGCTTGGCCCGAAGCGAAGTTGCCGCGGCTCTGAGGGTCGAGATCGAGCAGGTCGCGCTTCAGCGTCTCGGCCTTGCGCTCGGACACGTTGAATGCCGCCGCGATGGCATCGTCCAGCACCTTGCCGCCACCGCTCAGATTGCGAGCGAACAACAAGTCCTGCCCCCTGACCAGAGCCAGATCGATGGTCTCGTGGCCGATGTTGGCCAAGCAAACCACCACATCCTCCTCAACCGGGCCGCACTTCAGGTAGGCGTTGTAGAGCGCGATGCAGTTCGGCGTGAACGCGGCAACACTACCCGAAGCCTCGCTCACGATGCCCGCCATGCGTTCGAGCGACTCATCGCGGGCGAGCGCCAGCAGCACCGTATCGACGCCGGCCTCGGCATCGACGCTGGGCAGCAGGTTGTAGTCCGCGGACAGCGAGCCGCCCGACTGCTGGGCAAGATCCTGGATCTCCAGATCCATGAGATTCTTCAACTGCCAATCCGGCGTCGGCGGCACCTGGCTGTAGCGGAGATTCATGTCGCGGCCCGACAAGCCACAGACTGCGTTCTTGGGCGGCTGCCCACCCGGCCGCAGGTTTGCCGCACCCTCGTCGACCGGCACGGCTGCGAAGCCAATGACCTTGATGCCGTGCTTGGTGGCCTTGACAGAAATGGACTTGATGCTGTGTCCACCGATATCGATCGCAACGCCTGCCATGGTTACTCCTGCTTGCCGAAGCGCTGCGTCACGTAGTCGCGCACAAGGTTCGCCAACCCTGCTTGCTGGGCCGCGTCAAACGCGGCGGCCATCGCCTGAAGGCGCTTCTGCTGGTCGCTCTGACGCTGGGTGTCGAGTTGCAAAAGACGCGCTTCGGCGCGAGCGCGCAGCGCCGCAATGCCCTGTGGATCCTCGACGTTGTTGGCGCCGTAGGTTTCGAGCAACCGATCGACCCCTGCGACCACACGCTGGAAGCCGCCCCGAGTGTCAAAGAACTCTGCGTCTTCGAGTTCGATCGAGAGTTGCCGCAGACGCTCTTGTGCCGCCTGCTGCCACTCGCCGCGTCGGGCCACGACGGTCGCAGCCGTCTCGGCATCGTGAGGCACCGTGCGCAACAATTCGCGCAGCATGTCGAGGGCTCCTCCCGGGGCGCCGGAGTCGGCGCTGGCCTCTGCCGTGCGCAGCAGTTCGCGCGCCTGTTGCCGCTCCTGGCGGAACCCGAACTGCAGCCGGAAGGCAGCGGCCGGAATCGTGATGCGATACACACCATTGCCGAGCTTGCCGGTCAGCGCGAGCGCCGCCGGGAGCTCGATGAGACAGCGGGTGGAACGATCGCCGAGCAGCACTCGGCGGCACGGCCCAAGCGAGTCGGCTTCTGCGCCGCCAAAACCAGCGCCGCCATCGACCAGGAGGCCGCCCGCGTTTTCCGCCGGAAAGTCGAGTTCGAGCGAGCTACAGCCAGTTGCCTCGAACCGCGCCCCGAACTCGTCCGCAGTAACGCCAATCGCAGCGCCGATGTCAGACAGCGCCAGTTGGTCGGCGGCTGCCAGCCCACGCAACTCCGCCGCCACATCCGCGGGCCGCAGGGACAGCAGCATGACCGGCGCCTCGGTGTCCATCGATCGCACCGCGAGGCTCTGACCGGCGCCGACGACGGTTGCACTCTCGCCAATCTTTTGCTCGATGCCGACTGCTGCTCCTGCCTCCAGCAAGGCGACGTCATCACACTGGACTCGACTCGATTCCGAGGGCAGCACAGCGACGATCTCGATGCGGCATCGGTCGGCGCCGGGCGGGACCGCGGCGATGACTTCGCGACGCTGCCACTCGGGGCTAGCCGCGAGGTCGGTACCGGTGCGGAAGCGGAACGGGGCCTGCTCGTTGCTGCTCCAGAACGTGAGCCGCACGGCCGCGCGAGCGTCCGCCGATGTCCGCAGGTGCGCAGCCGCGGTCAGCGACCGGCCGCCCAGCACCTTGATCTCGCTCGAAGTCGCGGCAACCGCGAAGTCGACGCCGTCGCCTCCACGCCCGGCCTCGAAGCCGCGGCGGCCGGTGTGACCCGTGCCACCGCCAGTGAACCCGGCACCGGCGACGCGTAGGTCCCAGGCAGCCTCTTGTTCGCAGCCCGCGGCTTCGCCATCGAGTCGATTGCTGGGAACCTGCAGCACCGCGCGCGGCCCGGCTGCGGTCTGGCTGCCATCGTCACCGCTGCCAGAACCCTGCAAGGTGAACCACAGGTAGCCACCGGCCGCCACCAGGAGCACGAGCACCAGCACCATGGTCGAGGCCGATCGACCGCGACCTTGCCCCTTCGCCGCCTCAAGGCGCGCGGCGTCGATGCGGCCGAGTGCGATCTCTTGCGTGCTGAGGTCCTTGGGTTCGCCCTCCGCTGAAAAGCGCAACCGAATGCGGCCGATCGTGAAGGTGTCACCGCGGCCGAGGACGACTTCCGTGACTTTGCGACCGTCCATCATCGTGCCGTTCGTCGACCCCAGGTCGCGAAGCACGTAGCGGCCGCCTTCGAACGCCACCTCGGCGTGCACGCCGGAGGCTTTCTCATCGGCGACGACGAGGTCGTTGCCAGGTTTGCGGCCGATGCGGAGCGTGCCCTCCGCGAGCGACAGGACTTCGCCAGCTCGATCCCCGTCGAGGATCTCGAGTACGAATTGGGCCATGCTGCGATTGGGCAGCCGGTGCGAGCGGCCGCCATTCAGGGTTGGGTTGAAGGCTGCGTAGGCCGGCTGAGTTCACCTGCAACCACCAGGAGACTAGGGCAGCAGGCCCTGGGGGTTACTCCGACGCTACGGCCGCGAGGCGCGACCGACCTAACCTACGCAGGCCCAGGGTGGAATCCAACACGCCGCTCATTCCATTCGTCCGCCGCCGCGATGGTCGCTCGGGCCGACAGTGCCGCCAGCAGCGCCTCGGCCTCGGCTTTGGCCAGGTCCGGGATCCGGGTCGGTGGTCCACCAGCGACGAAGATTCGCAGTTCGGACAGACCGAGCAGACGTTGCAGCGGTCCGCGCATCAGGGCCACGGCCTGAACTTTGGCCGTCGGCAGCAGGACCTGATAGCTGCCAAGCACGCCCCAGCGAAGATACACATGGTGCTGCCAGAGGCCGTAGGCCAGCCCCTGCCAGTAGAGCCGACCCAGCAACCAAGCGAACGGGACCAGCAGCAGACCGAACCACGCTGCTTCGTGCGCAAACGGCAGCAGGACGGCAATCAGCACGGCAATGTCCATGCAACTGCGCAGGAACACGCGCCAGACCAGCATGCGCGAGGCGCGCGACACCTGCGTCGATGACTGCTCGAGTCCTGGCAACACTGCGGGCAGCAGGGCTTCGATGCCGGCAAGCTCCGCAAGCGGAATCACCACATCGAAACCGCCGGGCGCCTCCTCACCGGTGCCACGCCCAGAACCCGCGGAATCGGCGCGCGCGACCGCGACCCCGAGCAACCGGCGCAGCCACGTCTGCTCGACCCGGACCCGCTGCACGCGCTGGCGCGGCAGCGTCTTCTGCCGCGTCGTCAGCAGGCCGAATCGGCACAGCAACGAATCGGCGCGCAGCGACAGGTGAAAGCCGTGGAAGGCCATCAGATTGCCAACCGCAGCAAACGCGACCGAAAGTGCCAGCACGCCGAAGACCAGCCCGAGCAACATGCCGGCTGCCAGCATGATCGGAAAGCCGCGAAGCCAGTCGTAGAAGGTGGCCCCGACGCCACGGATCTGCGTGAGCACCCCCAGTCGGTCGGCGACTTCGTAGGCGCCGAAGGCAGCAACCAGCACGGCCCCGATGCGTAAATCGGTCAGGCCGCGCAGCAGCAACATGCCTGGCGAGGCCCGGTAGATGGTCCACTCGGGATCGGGCGCTGCGCTCGGCGGCGGCGGGAAGGAACCATCCGCGGGGCTCACACCCGCGTTCTCTACGCCGCGGGCAACCCGCACTCGAAGCCGCAGCAGCACTTCGCGCAGGTTCTCGGACTCGCCGCGGCCGAGCGAATCCAGCACGGCCTCGACGCCTTGACCCGATGCGGTCTCGACGCGCACCACGGTCAAACCGAGGATGCGACGCAAGATCGTCGACTCGAAGCCCAAATCCTGGATGCGATCGATCGGGATGCGACGCTCCTGCCGGTGCAGCACGCCTTCCCGGGTGCGCAGTTCGTCCTCGGTCAACACGTAATGAAACGTCAGATACCGAACGAGCCCGGTGCCGACCTGGACCAAGAACAGGACGCCACCCAGGATCAGGAACATCCGATCGGCGACGAGGCCCAGCAGGCAAGGGAAGGCGGCGCTGCGCAGTCCGCCGATCAGGGACAACAGCAGCACCGCCGGATGCAGGTGCCCGCGCAGCAGAACAGCGCCCTCGCTGGGCGACGCCGCGGCAACGGCTGGCAGTTCAGACGACATCGCGGCCACGCGCGCGCAGGATGCGGTCACGCAGCGCTTCCGCGCGCACACGCGACAGGCCCGGCACGCGGAAAGCGGAGCCCTCGTTGCCGGCAGTAAACACGACGAGTGTGGCCAAGCCGAACAAGCGCTCGATGGGCCCGCGCATCAAGTCCACGTGTTGCATGCGCGGCACCGGCACGTGGCGGTTCTCCAAGAACAGGATGCCAAACCGCAGGGACAGCAGACGGTCATCGACCGTGAATCGCCAGTTGGCGAACGCGAACGGCGGCACCACGAGGGCCACTAACACCAGCAGGCCACCCGCGATCCACGCCACCACGGGAGCCCATGTCGGCCCGTTGCCGCTTTGGCGCCAGAACTCGACGCCGATCACGAGGATGGCGGCAAGGACCAGCGACTTCAGCAGGTCCGTGGCGTACCAGTAGGCGACGACGCGGCGCTCGAGACGTTCCTCGCCACCATCGACGAGCGGCGGCGCACCGTGCGGAGGTTGCGAGACGTCGTTCGGGTCCATGGATGCGAGCGTGCCGGACGATGCCCGCCAGCGCAACGATGCGCGTCCGCCTGTGGTCAGCGGACGCGCGCATCGCCATGGTCGTCGGCGCGCAGAACGCGCACCGAACCAAACCACCGAGCTCTGGCTCGAACGAAGACGACCGAACGAAGAAGTGGGGTGACTGACGGGATTTGAACCCGCGACCCTCAGAACCACAATCTGATGCTCTAACCAACTGAGCTACAGCCACCGTGCTCGGGTCGGGGCGGGGACTTTGCCGCGCCCTCGCCGCACCGTCAAGTTCGCAGCGGCAAACCGTACCCGAATGCTTGCACGCATGTAGGACGGTGGCTATGGTCCCCGCCCCCAACTCGCCTCCATAGCTCAGTTGGTAGAGCAGCGGATTCTTAATCCGCGGGTCCTAGGTTCGATCCCTAGTGGAGGTACCAACTTCGCGCGCACAGCCCCCGGGTGCGGCCGCCATGGAGTTAGGCCGGTCGAAGTTTGCGTTTTGGGGCGTTCGCGCTCTGGGGCTGCGGGCACCGACGTTGGGCGCGCATCCGGCCAGAACCGCGCCCGCCGCTCAGAGATCCGCGCGCTCCGCGGTCTCGCTGACGGACGAGTGCTCGGCCAGGACCGGCTCCTTGGGGATGTGCAGCACGAACTCGGTGCCGGCACCCTCGGTGGATTCGAACGTCACCGAGCCGCCGTGGCCGGCAGTGATCTCCTTGACGATGTGCAGTCCAAGGCCGTTGCCGCTGATGCCGCCGGTGTTGCTGCCGCGCTCAAAGCGGCGGAACAGACGGGCGCGATCGCTCTCGGGGATGCCGATGCCGTTGTCGCGAACGTGGAGCCCCCAGCTGTCGCCCTCGTCCTCGGCAAACACGCGAATGGTGGGTCGCCGATCCGGGCTCGCGTATTGCAGCGCGTTGCCGAGCAGATTGGTCAGGGCCTTGGTCAACGCCCACTGGTCGGCGGTGATCGTCGGCATCGGCTCGACCCGCAGCAGCACGTCGCGGTCCTCGATCTCGAAACGCATGTGATTCGCGATCTGACCGAGCAGCAGCGTCAGATCCACAGGCTGGAAGTTGAGTTGGACACCGTCGTGGTCGAGCCGCGAACTGTCGAGCAGATCGCGGATCAGCAACTCCATCTGATTGACTGCCAAGAGGCCGTTCTGAATCGCCTGCTGCTGCTGGCCCGAGAGTTCCCCGAGATAGCCCTTCTTGAGCGTCGACAGCATCAAGCGCACAGCGCTCAGCGGTCGGTTGAGGTCGTGCACCGTGTTCTGTGCGACCTCCACCATCTCTCGGACTTTGCGTTCGAGCAGGTTCTTGTGCTGGTCGAGATCGCCGAAGCGGCGCGCAAGTTCGAGCGAGGAGCGGACGCTGCTGGCGAGGAGAGCACCGTTCTCGCCGTCCGTGTCGTCGGACGCCATCGACGGCGCTTCGGGAGCCGGAGCGAGCTCGGCGTCAAGTTCGGCATCGGACAGCCGCTCATCGCCGCGCACCGGGCCCTCGACCTCACCGCTGCCGTCGGACTCGTCGACGCGAAAGCTCGTCTGCGGCAACTCTTCGATTGCCACCTCAGCACGCTCGCGACGCACCTCGTCACAGATCTCCCACAACTTCGTTCGCGCGCCTTCGGCAACGTCCTCGGCCGAGGCGCTGCCGCGGCCAAGCCCGTACTGCCGGACCTTCGACTCGATGAGGAGCCCCGCCGCATGCACAAAGGTCTCGAACACCCCATAGCCCTCGGTCGCGACCGACGGGAACGCATCGATGTCGGGCCGAAACCGAAAGTGCCGATCCAGCTCGGGCTCGCTCAGGATGTCCGGCAAGTCGCGTTTGTTGTATTGGATGATGATCGGGATGTCGGTGGCCGAGGCCGCGCGCAAGTTCTCGATCATGCTCTGCATGGACTCGAGGTTCTCCTGCAGTCGGCTGCGCTGACTGTCCACAACGAACACCACCGCATCGGCGCCGTTCAACACGTACTTGCGCATCTGCCGGTACTTGGGTTGCCCAGGCACGGTGAAGCCTTGGATCCGGATCTTGAACCCACCGACGCTGCCGAGGTTGATCGGCAGGAAGTCGAACAACAGGGTGCTGTCTTCCTCGGTGTTGATCGAGACGAGCTGCACCTCGTTGCGCGGGCAGAGAATCCCGTGCACGCGCTGCAGGCTCGTGGTCTTGCCGCCGACGCCTACCCCGTAGTAGACGAGCTTGGCGTTGATTGTTCGTTCGGCGACGTTGATGAAGCCCATGTGCGACGGCGTCGGGATTTCCGCACCGACATCGGCATCGAGGGCACTCCTTCTTCAGCCGCCGAGCGGAGGCTTCGTGTTCGGGATCAACCCGCCAAGCCACACCCCGGCGTCCAACAGGCTGAGCAGTGCCGCTGTCAGGCCCTTCCCATCGACCTCTGCGAGCGCGTGCACAGCAGCGTCGGCGATCCCGAAGTGGCCCAACAGACAAGCGGCCCGAGCGCGCGGTAGCAGACTCGCGGGCACCCGCGAAAGGGCTTGGCTCAGGGTGGTTGCGAACGGCGGCACTGCCAGCTCGGCGCGAACGACCGCAAGCGCGGCCGCGATCTCGCCAGCGGTTGGCGGCGTCGTCTCGTACGAGGCCAACAGGCTTTCGAGCTCGCGGCGTGGCACCTCTGGACCGCCCTCGGCAGGCGCGCGGCGGAACAACATCACCAGCGGGTCGCCCAGCAGAAAGTCTGCTTGCACGAACGGGGCTCGCGCGAGCGACTCATTGCCGCGCCACGACTGGAACCGCGTCCGCGCCCGCAGTCGCAGGAGTTCGATCGCTGCAGCGGCAGACAGCGAATCGTCGCTGGGCACGGGGAGCCGTAGCGCCGCAGCCACATAGGCAGCATCGATGCGGGGGTGCGGTTCCAGCGCGATCGGCAACGTGCCGTCGTGCCGCCAGTTCGCCGCTTCGATCGTTGCCGGTGTCGGACCAGCGGCAACGTTGGCAAGCACGAGCCAGAGGCGCGCCCCAACACTAGCCTCGCCGACCGTACAAACGCGCAAGGGTGCCGAGAGCGGCAGCGCCGACGCCGTCACGAACGCGGCGGTTCCGCAGCGCTGAAGTGACGACGCATCGCCAAGGACGCCCGTCGCACGCGAGGTCGCGGCGAACACCGCACGACGAGCGAGCCCGTGCAGCACTTCACCAGGGTAGAGCCAGTCCGCGTCGTCGGCCGCGAGCGCCGCCAGCGCCAAGGTGCGGGCCAAGGTGTCGGTCGAGCAGTCGCCGAACGGCCGCAACAGCGCCTCGAGCCAGCTCGCGGCGGTCGTCGGCGAGGCGGACCTCAGCACCACTGAGAAGACCGTGAAGCCATCGCCGAGTTCGCGCTGCGTCGTCGCACCCGCTGGCAGCACGGCGTCGGCATTCACCGCACGCTGCATGGCGAGCGCATGCTCGAGCGCCCGCTGCGCGCCACCGTCCACGAGCGGACGCCATGGCCATACGACCGCAATGGCAACCGCATCCGTCTGCGGAACTTCAATCGCCCTGAGAGCATGGCCGTTCGGCGTGCGTTGCCACGCTCCCGCAGTCGTCACCGCGGGTTCCTGGGCCGAGAGTGCGGCCCCGAGCAGGAAGCTCATCTGCAGACTCGACCACATCGGCTTCGTCACTCTTGCCATAGCTGTCCTCTCGACAAATGCAACACGCGATGACTGCTCGCCGCGGCTAGCTCGGTGTCGTGCGTGACCAGAAGGATGGAGGTCCCGGCACGCTCGCGCAACGCCGACAGCAGGTGGAGGAGCGCACGGCCAGCCGTGCGATCGAGCGACGCGGTAGGCTCGTCCAGAATCAACACCGCCGGCCGCACCGCAACCGCCCGGAGCAGTGCTGCACGCTGCCGCTCACCACTGGACATCTGCGCTGCCGTGCGATCGAGCAGAGCGGCATCGAGGCCAAGCCACCGCGCGTTGGCGGCGATGTCAAAACCCGACGCGGTTGCCTCGGCGAGCAACGACGCGAGCGTGCGACCTGGCGTCAGCGACTGCGCCGCGTCCTGACTCATCAGCTGCACGGAGTGACATCCTTCTGGACGCTCCACGACGCCGGAAGTCAGAGCCATGCGTCCGGCCAGCGCCCGCGCCAACGTGGTCTTGCCGACGCCGGATTCGCCGAGCACCGCGACCACCTCGCCGCGACGCACGTTGAGATCGATGCCGTCGAGCACGACTCGACCGCCGAGGCGAACGCCGAGACCGCTCGCACGCAACACCACGGGCGCCGACCCGTCGAGATCGCGCGGGCAGGGAGCAAACGCCCCTACCTCCGCCTCGCCAGGCACAAAGGCACCTTCCTTGGCAACCAACACGCGCGGCGAGAGTGCCAACAGCAGTCGCGGATCGTGCGTCGCGACCAGCAAAGCGGCGCCACGTGCGCGGAGAGCGCTCAACTGCGCGCACACGGCGGCGCAAGCGGCCCCGTCGAGGTTTGCCGTCGGCTCATCGGCGATGACCAGCGCGGAGTCGCGCAGGGCAGCGACGGCAAACACCACGCGCTGCGCCTGACCGCCCGAGATCTGATGAGGGTACCGCTCAGGCAGGTCGGCGGCGCGGTTGATACCCAGAGCCACGAGCGCATCGGCGCAGTCCGTGGGGCTGCGCTGCGACACTGCGCGCAGTTGGTCGCCGACTCGCTGCATGGGATCGAGTGCGTTGGCGGCGTCCTGCGCCAGTACGGCAACCTGCAACCGAAGGACCTCGCGCAGGCGCGCCGCGCCGACCGCGAACAGGTCCTCGCCGCGCCAACGGACGCTACCGCTCCTCCGGTCACTCGACGTGGCCCCCAGGCCGAACAGCGCCTTCAAGATCGTCGACTTGCCGCAGCCGGACGGACCAAACAGCGCCACCGCTTCGCGGGCTTCGAGGTGCAGGGTCGGCAGCGTGAACGTCCGGCCGTTGCCGCGCTGCAGCGAAAGACCCGCGACTTCGAGCAGCAGACTCACGTCCCTCATCGCACCGGATGACCGTGCCAGCAGCAAGCGCCGACCGGTGCATTCCTCGAAACCAGCGCGACCTTCACGGGGCCATGAGGTGTGCTGCTCGTCGCGCCACAGGACCTGCGGCACGCACCGGGCGTGGCCGACCCTCCACACTCTGAAGGTCCAGTTCTAGGGACGGGCCCTGCTCGAGCCCGCGCCACGGAGCAGGCGGCAACCGCTGCGGCCAATGCTCGGCTGCCGTGGGAACACACCGCCCCACCCCTTTGTCGCCACGGTTCTACGGCGTCGGTTGTGCGCGACCACGGCTGCCCGTTGCGCCCTGCGGGAGATGCGCTTGTGGCGTATGCTGCGACGATGACTCGCGCTGCGATCGCTGTGCTGCTGCTGCCGTTTCTTGCCGCCCAAACTCCGCCGGACTCGCGCACGCTCGCACAATTGCAGC
>CAMBXM010000073.1 GCA_945871815.1 Singulisphaera sp. GP187 | reverse complement strand
TACGAGCCTGCGCTCGCTCACGTCGACGCGGTTCTCGCGATCGATCCGACCCGCAGCGACGACCACTACAACCGCGGCATCATCCTGCGCAAACTCGGCCGGACCGAGGAGGCAAAGGACGACATGCGCACATTCCTCGCCACCACCTCGCTGCCGCCTGACAGCCCCAAGGTCCAGGACGCGGTTCAGGCACTGGTGCAGTGAGCGACGGTTCGCCGGAGCCACTGCCGACGCCGCGTCCAACCGCGATGCACGGCCTCTCCACGCGAGCGCGCCTGCACCAGACCCGCGAATTCCAACGCGTGTACCAACGCGGCACGCGCGCCGCCGGCGAGTGGATCACAGTCGTCCTCATGCGTCAGGCGACCCCGCGCGGAACGCGACTCGGCGTCTCCGTCAGCAAGGACAACGGCTCCGCGGTGTGTCGCAACAAGATCAAGCGCTTGCTCCGCGAGGCCTTCCGACTCGAACGCAACAGCCTGCCGGCGGACCTCGACATCGTGCTGATTCCGCGTCCGCGCGAGGAGGCCGTGCCGCTGGCGGCACTGCGGCAAGAGCTACAACACCTCTGCGCGCGAGCGCTGGACTCGAAGCGGCGCCCCGATCACCGCCGCAGCGATCGCAGCAAGCCCGAAGCTCGCGGAGGCAAGTCGAAGCCCGAAGTTCGGCGCACCAAAGCCCCACGGGATCAGCGATGAGGTGGCTCCTGATCGCCCCGGTCTGGCTCTACCGCGTGCTCATTTCGCCGTGGAAGCCGCGTTGCTGTCGGTTTGAGCCGTCGTGCTCAGGCTACGCCCTCGAGGCCTTGCGCACCCACGGAGCACTGCGCGGCACGCTGCTGACCACACGACGCATCGTGCGCTGCCACCCGTTCACCGATCCGGCCTTCGACCCGGTCCCGCCTAGGGAGTGAACGGTCCCGCCTAGGGGTTAACGGGTCCCGCCTAGGGAGAGACCCGTCCCGCCGCAGCAGCCGCACGCAGCGCGAACTCAGCGTGCACGCCAGATGTAGATCGACTCGTCCTTCGGGCCGATCCACAAGGGCAGCACCAGGAGCAGTTCACAGTGCAACAGCAGGGCGGCCCGCAACGTGCCATCCGCGTCCTTCTCGGCCAGCTCCGGAAGAGCCGCAAGGAAGAACGGCACCCGCTGTTCGCGCCGCGCGCGCTCGATGATGCTCCGCACGTAGCGACCGCCAGCGTCGCTCGCACCGTTGGCAGTCGCGGCGATGTCGTGGGTCTCAATGCTGCGCAGATCGAAGACATCGGGGGCAACCGCACTCGCCTCACTGCGGTAGCGATCCGGCTGCAGGTAGTAGGCCAATACGGGTTCGTGCGTCGTGTGCACGACGCATGGAGCGCCGCCCGCCGCCTGTTGCACATACTCGCTCGCGTCCCGCCAACGACCGCGATCGCCACACTGCACTGTCAGGTACAGGTAGTCACAACTCGCGAAGTCCCCGCACAAGAGCACCGGCAGCAACAGGCTGAAGGCAAGGCGCCGTGTACGGTCCGCGCTCGCCGCCAGCTCGAATAGCCGCATGGATGCCACGCCAGCCAACAGCATCACTGCGGGCAACGCGATCAAGGCATAGCGGGCGGTCACCTTGACCATGCCCGCGCCGACCACGCCGAATAGCACGATCGGCACCGCTGCCCAGCACAGCAAATGCAGGGCTGGCCCTTCGAGTCGCTTGCGAACCACCATGCACGCTCCGCACGCAGCCGCACAAAGCAGTGGCAGGCGGAAATAGAACACTGTGGTCTGCAGCCAGTGCATGAGGGACGGCGCCACGTCCTGCTTTGCATCCTGGAAGCCGCGGAATGGCGGCAGCAACAGTAGCAGTGGTTCGAGCACCAGAAGGAGGCCGACGATCAGCAGCAGCATCGCCACCAAGCGGCGGCCGTCGCAGCGTCTGGAATCGAGCACCAATACCAATACGAACGACGGCAGCAGCACGAGGCTTGTCGGGTGGCACGTCGCCGCCAACGCAAGCCAACCGAAGGCAAACGCAGTGCGACGGCGCGATCGCTGCTGCCGACCGAGCCAGAACTCGCCTGCAGCGACCATGCCGAACAACACGACCAAGGCGTAGGCGCGCGCGTTCTGGCTCCAGTAGAGATGCCATGGATCGAGCGCGAGATACAGCGCTGCGAGCAACGCCGCGCCAGTACCGACCAGGTGCCGACCGTAGAGCGCTAGCAGCGGAATCGTCGCGATGCCACACAGCGCGAACGGCAATCGCAACAGCCCCTCACTGGCGTGCGGAAGCACACCGAGTTCGAGCAGGCCCCGCAGCATGAGATACGAGGTTGGATACCAGCGCCGTGCTTGCTCGAAGAACTGATCGAGCGGCACCGAGACATCGCGCCATGTGTGCCCCTCGTCAACCCAGATCGACCAGTCGTCGAGGCCCCATAGTCGCAGCCCTGAGGCCAGCGCCGTAATGGCGAACAGGATGCCCCACTGCAACAGAGAGAGCGACGCCGCTACTCCAGCACTCTGCTCCACGTTCGCCTCGGCCTCGACCACAGCGCGGGTGCGCGGCGGCGATAGGTGGAGGGCGAAAGGGAGTTCGACAGTCATGTCTGCAGTACGGTCCAGCAGGCTGCATCGGCCGGATCGGGGGGCACGACGAGAACCCGGATCGAGGTGCCCGATGGCAAGGGTCGCAGCCAACCGCGCAACTGCACGCTGGCCGCCTCGTCGAACACCGCACGGTGCTGGTCGTCGAAGGTTGCTTCGATCGCACCGCACGGCGTGATCACGATTGCATGCGCCCCAAGCCCGGAGCCGGTCCAGCGCACCGACAGCGACTGCAGCGCACCGTCCATCGTGCGCACGAACGCGGCCTCGATGTCATAGCGGCGTTCGAGCCTCCCCGTCAGCGCCGGCAGCGGCAGACACGTGTCGCCACGGAGTTGCAGCAGCGGCAGGTCGAGCCGTCGCAGCAGCGGCGCCGCCGCAGAGTTGGCCCGCACCGCGAGAATCGCAACTTCCCCGTCGGCCCACGGCGCGCGCAATCGCAACGGCAGCGCCCGCGCGTCGTGCTCCGCGACTTCGTCGGCGAACACCACTCCAACCACCGGGACCTTGGCGGAGCCCACACTCTTGGCGACGGCCGCCAGGGGCGAGGCCAACCGTGCAGATGTATGCGCAGCACGCAGCGCGACGATCGCTGGCAGGGCAAGGACCACGCCGAGAAGCGCGAGGCTCACCAGTCCGCGTTCGCGCAGACTGGGCGCCAATGCGACTGCGACCACGGCACCAGCCGCGGCGAACG
Source organism: Singulisphaera sp. GP187 (assembly GCA_945871815.1). Taxonomy (GTDB): domain Bacteria; phylum Planctomycetota; class UBA1135; order UBA1135; family UBA2386; genus SXPK01. Next base: position 14,529 of record CAMBXM010000073.1, on the reverse strand, counting down.
CATGCGAGGTCCACTCCGGCAAGGCCAGCGGCAGCGCCAACAACGGCAGGGTCCCCGTCAGAGTCACGGCGACAAAGGCGCCAAAGGAGCCGGCGCGGACGCCACGCGCCGAGAAGCGCAGCCAGAGCATCACCAGCGACGCTGCCGCGATGGCCGCAATCGGGCCGCTCGCCCAGCGCCGAACCACGGCGAAATCGCCGGCCAGGACTTCGCCCGCATTCGGCTCGAACGGCGACCGCAGCCCGGCCACGGTCGCGATGGTCGCCGCGGTGCAACCGAGACTGAGCAACAAGGGGATCCAGGACGGGCGCATCGAGCGCGGCAGACTACCGACGCCAGTGCGTGCGCGCCGCATGCCGATTGAGTTCGCGTGCCGCTTGCTGCATCGTCCAACGCGTGAGCGACGCCCACAACGCATCGACCGGGGCTCCGTGTCCGGACCACGCGATCGCGCCCGCACCGCGGCTCCGCCGCTGGCTCGCGCTGGTGCTGATCTGGCCGCTGCTGCTGTTGCTACCGTGCCTCTCCGGGGCGCGCGTGTTCCTGCCGTACGACCTAGCGCAGTACCCGCCAGCAAGCCTGCTGGCGACCGACGAGGAAGTCTCGGCGATGCGGGCCGAGAGCAACTACGACGTGACGGAGACGCCAATCTGGTTCGTTCCCGAACTGCAGCGGGCGCGCCACACCCTGCTCGCCGAGGGCACGCTGCCCAACTGGAACCCGACGGCGCGCACCGGGACGGCGCTGTTGCCCCACGGCCACGACGCGATCTGGTACCCGTTCACGTGGCCGTGCCTGCTGTTCTCGGACCCCTCGCGCTGGCTGGCGTGGCTCGCGCTGTGCAACCTCGCCACCGCCGGGATCGGCATGCTCGGGTTCCTCTTGGCACTCCGCCTGCACCCCGCTGCCGCCGCCTTCGGAGCCATCGCGCTGGCGATGTCGACGACGCTGAGCGCCAACGCGCACAACTACCCGCGCCTGTCGAGTCTGGTTTGGCTGCCGAGCATGCTGTGGGCACTGCGGGTTGCGGCCGACGGCCAAGGTCGTCGCCGGGCGCGCGCGCTCTGCGGCTTTGCCGCGGCCTTTGCCCTCACCTGGCTCGGTGGCTTCCCGCCGTACGCGTTGCCGTGCTCGGCAGTAGCAATGGTCTACGGCCTCGCGCTCGCCGCAGAGGACGCCAAGACGAAGGGCCTCCACAACGGCCTGCGGCGGGCGTTGCCGCTCGCCGGAGCCGCGCTGCTCGGGGTCCTGCTGTGTGCGCACTACCTGCTGCCGGCGTTCGCGTTCTTTGGCGAGAGCGCTCGATCCCTGGCTCCGAACCTCGATCGAATCTCGCAAACGAAGTTCGATCGTTACGGCCTCCTCGGCTGGCTGCTGCCCGATTTGTTCGGCCGGCCGGACCTGTCGACGACGCTGCCCTACGGCAATGCGCCACTGCCACTCTTGCTCGGGAATCGCACGAGTGCCAACGGCACGGTCCTGCTCCCCAACTTCAACGCCACGGAGTACGCGCTGTTCTCGGGGACGATCGTCGCCTGGCTCGCGTTGCTCGGCCTGATGGCTCGCGACGCAGCGCACCGCTGGCTGCCGCTGCTGTTGCTCGCGAGTTGCCTCGGGATGGCCTTGTTCGTGCCTGGCTTCGCCCAACTGTTTCTGTTGCCAGGCCTCCGCGTCGTGCCGCCGCTGCGCTGGCTCGGTCCGTGCGCGTTCCTCTTGGCCTGGCTCGCAGCCCAAGGCCTGCAGACGGCGCTGCGCGGTGACGCTCGCCTGCGCCTGCCGCTGGCAGCTCTGCTAGCGCTTGGAACTGCGGCCGTTGCCCTCTGGTTCTCGTTTCAGTTCGACGATGGCGATGTGTTTCGACACTGGCGCATTGCCGAGCAGCTCGCCGCTCACTTCGGTTCCACGGCACCCGATCCGGCGAGCATCACACCGGAGCGCATCGAACAACTGGTACTGCGCGGTCCTGGCGGCGACTACGCCGCGAACGGCGCCGCCCTGGCGGCAGTCGCGACGCAGCGGGCTGCCGCACTTCACTTCCTGGCGGGCCTCGCGCTGCTGTGGCTGTGGCGAACGCGAAGCCATGACCGCCGAGCGCGATGGTTGCCGTTTGCCCTGGCCGCTGTGATCACGTTGACCGGCGTCGATCTGTGGCTTGCCGACCGCACCTTCGACCGCGGCATCGCCAGGCCGCACCACGAGCGCACCGAGGTGCACGACTTCCTCGTTGCCGAGCGCGCGGCGACCGCGACTACCGGCGGCTTCATGATCGCGCGCGCAGCGCCGACCACGCTGGCGACCGAGTTGCCCGAGCCAAGCCAATTGCCACCGGGCACGCTGGGCCCTGAGGGCATTCGGGACCTGCAGGCCTACACCTACTTCGACAGTCGCTCGATCCAACCGTGGACCGCGCTGCTGAGCAAATCGCTCGGCGACGACGCCGGCCTCGGCATCACCGGCAAGGGCTACTTGACCGCGTGTCTGCCCGACGACCCCCTAGTGCTGGCCAGTCCACTTCTCGACCTTTTTGGCATCCGCTACGTGCTGAGCACGTCGCCGCTGCAGCACGGCGGGCAGCGCACCGGACCGCAGTTGCGCAGCGCTCGCGGCGAGTTCTTCCTCTACCAACGGGCAACCGCACTCCCACGCGCCTTTGTCGTCGGTTCGCTGCAGCAGTTCGATCGCGACGCCGACGTGATCGCGGCCATGGTGGAAGAGGGCTTCACTCCGCGGCTGACGGCACTGGCGCAGCGCGCGGACACCAGCACCATCGATGCGGCGACCCTCGACGCGGCAGCTTCGCAGCGCAGCGTGCGTTTCGTCCGCGACCATGCCGTCGACATCGAGATCGCGATCGGGGACGGGCCGGCTGGACTGCTCGTGCTGTGCGATACGTTCTTCCCCGGTTGGACCGCCAGCGTCGATGGCACCGATGTGCCGGTCGCACGAGTGGACCACAGCATGCGCGGCGTGATGGTGCCTGCCGGGGCACACACCGTTCGATTCCGCTACACGGCCGCGCGCCAGCAACTGGGTCTCGCCCTGTTCGGGATCGGCCTTGCGGTCCTCGTTATCACGCTGCGGCGATCGCGAAGCTCAAGACTGGCCTGAGCTTCCGTCGACACTTCGACGTGATCTCACGTGCTCGCGCGGATTCGACCCGTGGTTGCCGCGCGCAGCCGGGACGCGCTCGTCAACGGACTGACGGGGGCCGCCGCTCGTGAGCATGTTCGGCAGCGGCCGCCGCGAAGGGGTCATCACCGTACTCGGCCTTTGCGTCGCGGCGTTGACCGTCCATGCCGTCGGCACGTTGACGGGCCTGAGCGATGGCTTTGAAGGCGACCAGGTGCTGGCGCGCGGCATGGAGGCGGCGCATCGGGTCGCGGCAGACGGCAACGTGCCGCTCTGGGACCCCGCAGGCGCCGGTGCCCCGCTGTGGGCCGGCGGTGCGGAGATGCTCTACCCGCCATGGTGGCTGCTCGGCCGCGGCCACGACGAATTCTGGCTGCCGGTCCTGGTTGCACTGCACGCGATGCTCGCCTGTGCCTTCGGGTTCCGTTTCCTCCGTGCCCAGGGTCGCAGTCGCTACTCCTCGTTCGTCTGTGGTGCCGCCTATGGGCTCGGGGCGCACACCGGTCACCTGTCGGCCAACCTCCCCGAACTGGCGGCACTGGCGTTCGCACCATTGGCACTCGAGATCTTGCAGCGCATCGTGCGGGGCGAGCGGCAGCGTCATGTTGCACCGTTGCTCGGGCCGGCGTTGACCATCCCTTTCTGGACTGGCGGCGTCGCGACCGCGGCGTGCACATCGGCGCTGGTCGGCGTCTGGCTGTTTGCTTACGCGATCCACGAACGCCACCGACGCGGCCGGCTGCTGCTCATCGGCGCCAGCACGACGGCGGTCGTCGCGCTGCTGACGGCCCCAATGTGGCTCGGAGCGATCGAGATGCCAAGCCACTCGATCACGCAACCTCACAACCCGGAGTTGCTGCAGACGGTCCGGCGCGTGGTCGGGCCGCTGCTGCTGTTCTTCGCGATCCTGGGCGCGCTGCGCCGCCAACGCAGTGCCTCGACGTTCCGCTGGCTCGCGTTTGCCGGCATCGGCGCCGCCATCGCGTTGCTGCTGCCGCTCGTACCAACGAAGTTCGTGGCTGCGACCCTGTGGCAGCGCGAGCCCGACGCGTTCTGGTGGCCGGTGCACTTCGCGCTCGTCCTGCTCGCCAGCAACGGCCTTGACGACTTCCTCGATCTGCCGCTCCGCCGCCGCGCAGCCACGGCCTGGACCATGGTGTTCGCGACCGGCATCGCACCACTCGGCTTCGTGCTCGGCGAACGTGCGGCTTCGTTCCAGGTCGAGGCCGCGGTCTTGTTCGCGCTGGCGATGCTGTTCGCCATGTGGCGCTACCTTGGCATACTTCGCTTCAAGACCGTGGTCGCAAGCGCGGCGCTCATGTGGCTCGCCGCGGCGACGCTCCACGAACAGGCGCGCGCCGTCCGCGCGCCGCTGCCGATGTCGGCGCTGCCGATGTTCGGCTCGCACGAAGATCGTCCCGGCGCCCCCGCGGTCGAGACCGACCCACTGTCGCCGCTGGAACAACCGCGCGCACGAATCGCCTTCGACCTGTTTGCCGCCGACGACGAAGCCCGCAGCGCAGCAAAAGCACGCCCGACTCTCGGCACAGGTCTGCGGGGCTTGCCCGCCGACTTCGTGTCTTTGGCCGTCGTTGACGCGCGGGTCGAGCAGGTCTTCGAAGGCAATGCGGTCAGTGAGTACCGCGTGACAATGCGGCGGGGACGGGGAGCACTGATCGTGAACGACACCTGGACGCCAGGTTGGCGCGCGACAGTCGATGGCGTCCCGACTCCGCTACTGGCGACCTCGCTGGGGGCTCGAGCGGTGCTGTTGGACGGCGGCACGCACACGGTCCACTTCGACTACCAACCGCGAGCTCTCTACATCGGCGTGCCACTCGGCATCGTCGGCGGCTCCTTTGCACTGCTCTGGTTCTTGGTCGCATTCACGCGGCGCGTGGTCTCATCGCGCAAGAACGTCGAGAAGGGGCGCCTCAAGCAGAAGGTCAGAAGGCCACCGACCGCAGCCAAGCCCGCCATGGCAACAAAGGCCATCGACGGATCGATCTCGTAGACCTCGCCAGCGATCAGGGTCCCGGCGGCCATGCCGATGCCGCTGCTGAAAGCACCGAGCAGACCTTGGGCCGTCGCTTGCAACTCCGGCTGCACCCGGCGGCGCAAGAACTGCAGTGCGCCCAGATAGGTGACGCCGAAGCTGATCGCGTGCAGCCAGTTGATCGAGGCGATCGCCCACGGCGACACCATGACGGCGAGCAGCAGCCAACGCACCACCGCGCCGCACATGCCGATCAACAACAGGGTCGTCGGTCGCAACCGCTCCGCCAGGTCGCGAACAAAGAAGAACAGTACGATCTCGGCGACGACGCCTTCGGCCCACAGCAGACCGGCCGTGCCCTCGTCGATGCCAAAGGTCCGCCAGTGCAGAGTCGACAGCGCGTAGTAGCCACCGTGGCTGCCTTGCAGCAAGCCGTTGGCGAGAAAGAACAGCACGAACGACTTGTCCGACAGCATCTGCGCCACCGGCGCGCGCTGGTTTACATTCGGCTGGCGGACAACGCGAGGCAGTCGCAGCGCGAACACCCACGAGACGGCGAGCAGGACCAAAATGACCGCGTGGATCGCGGAGCTCGGCCACCAGCGCAGCAACCAACCCCCGGTAACGATCACGCAAAGGAACGAGATCGAGCCCCAGACCCGGACCCGCGTGTAGCGAAACCCGTGCTCGCGCGCCGTCTCGATCGCCAGGTTGTCGAGCACAGAGTGCAGCGGTGGGTAGGTGCTGCCGTAGAGCACGCAGCACAAGAACAGCGGCCACAGCCCGCGCGCGAAATCGAAGCACGCGAACGCGACCACACTGAGGAAGGACAGCAGCACGACCATCGCCGTCGGCCGACCGTTGCGGTCGACTCGCTGGCTGAGCAGTGGCCCCGCGACCGTGCGAGCAAAAATCTGACCCGACTGCGCCTGGGTGACCTCGCGGTGCGACAGCCCCCCCACGTCGTGCAACCAGACGGGAAAGAACTGCATGTAGATCCCCAGCGCCGCGTAGGTCGCGGCATAGAACGCCGCGAGTCGCGAGAACGGGCTCTTGGTCGGGGGAACGGGTGCGGGCGTGTCGATCCGCGCATCGGACATCAGCACGACAGTCGGCGCCACGTTGTTGTCGCCAGCGCTCCCGCTCGTGATGATGCGCGCCGCCGCGGGGGTGGCGGAACGGCAGACGCAGCGGACTTAAAATCCGCAGGCCGGCAACGGCCGTGAGGGTTCGACTCCCTCTCCCCGCACCACTTGGCGCATCGCAGAATCGTCGCGAGTCAGGCGTCGTGGAAGCCGAGGGCCACCAGAACGCAACTGCCGTCATCGATCACGTGCAAGCCCGCCGCCCTCGCCGTCGCCGATGCGTCCGCCGCTTCCGCTCCCGGCTGGAACCACAAGTACTGGATGCCGCGGGCGATCGCGTCACTGACGATCGCCGCGGCGGCCGCTGGGGGTGCGACGACCGACGCGGCGTTCACGGTTGTCGGCACCAAGCGCAGCGAAGCAAAGACCTGCTGACCTTCGACCTCGATGCCCTTCTGATTGACGGCTACGACCGGCTGCGCGTGCTGCAGATAACAGCGCAGCACCTTGTTGCCGTACTTCTCGCGATCGGTCGAGGCGCCGACGACGGCGAAGGAACCCTGGGCGAGAAACGCTGCGATGTCGACCCGATGCCGCTTCATGGCGACCATCAAACCAACGCGAGCGCCAAATGCGAGCAGCCGATAGCCATCGCTATGCTGCGCTGACCATGGCTGTCGATGCGAAGATCCCCCGCGGTTCGCGCCGCGCGTTCCTCCTCGGCGCCGGCGCCTTGACCGCGCCGGCAATGCTCCCCAGCAGCACCGATAGGCCAAACGGCGAACCCGAAGACATGCAGGCCGTGGCCCGCCTCGCCAATCTGCAATTCAGCGACGCCGAGTGTCAGCTCGCGAGCGGCCGACTGAAGGACCAGCGCCAGGAGATCACGGCGCTGCGCCGCACCCCCATCCCGTTCGAGCTGTCGCCGTGCGCGTCGTTTGAGCCCGTGCCTCTTGGACAACCGCTGCCGCGTGCGGGCAAGGGCATGACGTGGACGCCGGCCGCAGACCTTGAACCGCCGGTCGACGACGACGAAATCGCATTCGCCGAGGTGCCACAGCTTGCGGCCTGGTTGCGGACCGGCGACGTCACTTCGCGCCGCCTGACCGAACTGTCTCTCGCGCGGCTTCAGCAACACGATCCGCGACTGCACTGCGTGATCACACTGCTGCGCGAGGAAGCCCTGCGTACCGCAGACGAACGCGACGAGGAGCTGCGCCTCGGCAAGGCGCGATCGCCGTTGCACGGGATCCCTTACGGCGCCAAGGACCTGTTCGCCTGGCCGGGGGCGCCGACGACCTTCGGTGCTGGCCCCTACCGCAACCACGTCTGGGACCTGCGCGCGACCGCGCTGCACAAGCTGCACGAGGCCGGCGCCGTGCTGGTCGCCAAGCTGTCGCTCGGCGCGCTGGCGATGGGCGATCTCTGGCATGGCGGCCGAACCCGCAACCCGTGGAACCCGGACGAAGGCTCGAGCGGGTCCTCGGCCGGTTCGGCGAGCGCCGTCGCCGCCGGCCTCGTGCCCTTCGCCCTCGGCACCGAGACGTTGGGATCGATCGTATCGCCCTGTCGACAGTGCGGCGTCGGCGGTCTGCGCCCGACGTTCGGCGCAATCTCGCGGCACGGCGCGATGCCGTTGTCGTGGACGATGGACAAGGTCGGCCCGATCGCACGTTCGGCGTTGAGCCTCGGCCTCGTCTTCGACGCGATCCGCGGCCGCGACGACAAGGACCCGTCGGCGCGCGATGCGACGTTTGCGTTCGACCCGGAGCGCAGCCTCGCGGGCCTGAAGGTCGGCGTGGTGACCGATGGCGGCAGATGGCGCGACGAAGACCGAGCCTTCGTGAAGTGGCTCGAAGGCCACTGCGGCGCGGCCAAGCCCGTCACCCTGCCGCGCGCGCCCTACGGTTCAATGCTGTTGATGCTGCACGCAGAATCGGCGGCGGCCTTCGACGAGTTGCTGCGGGCGGGCAAGCTCGGCGAGTTGCCGGGCCAAGACGAAGGCGACTGGCCCAACCAGTTTCGCGCCGCCCGCTGCATCCCGGCGGCGGACTACCTGCAGGCGAGCCGGCTGCGCACCCAGTTGATCCACGACATGGCGGCGGTCATGGCGGGCATCGATGTCCTGGTGGCACCGACGCACGGCGGCGCGACGATGACGTGCACCAACTTGACCGGCCATCCAACCCTGGTGCTGCCCGTCGGCAGCAGCGACCTGGAGAAGGGCCGACCGACGGTTCTGGGCCTCACCGGTGGGCTGTACGGCGAGGCGGCGCTCCTTCACGTCGCCGCCTCCTGGCAGCGCGAGACGGACTGGCACAGGCGGCGGCCGACGCTGCAGTAAGCGCCTTCGAACCGGCCGCCAAAAGCACTCCGTGCTCACGTTCCTTGCAGCTGGCGGCGTAGCGTGCTGCGCTCCGTGACCCCAGCGATGCAACCCGACGCGCCCTTGCCCCCCATCGCGATGTCGACGCCAGTCGTCGCCGCCGATCCTTCACCCGCGCAGAGCCGCCACCGTCGTCTCGCCGCGTTCGGCATCGCCGCAGCCTCGCTGCTCATGGTCCGCTGTGCAACCGCGCCGCCGGTGCGCGAGTTCGATGAGATCACCGCCGCCGGCCAGAGCTTCCACACCGGCACGCCGATCGTGCGGTGGGACGACCAAGGCGGCTACGACGCCTACCAGACGCAGAAGCGCTTCCAGACCGACGAACCGCCCGACGGCAAGATGCGCTACCGCAAGGTGCGCGCCAACCTGCCCGCCGCCCTCGAAGCGAGCGTGATGGCGCGCGGCTTCACGCTCGACGAACTGCGCTCGGTCGTGCACGTGTTCGTGCTGCACTTCGATGTCGCCGGCACCTCACGCCAGTGTTTCAAGATCCTGCAAGATGTGCGCAACCTGTCGGTGCACTTCATGCTCGACACCGACGGCACGATCTACCAAACCCTCGACCTGCAGGAACAGGCGCACCACGCGACCTATGCCAACTGCTACTCGATCGGCATCGAGATCGCGCACCCAGGCTGTTGGCCGCGTGAACGGCACCCCGACATGCTGCGGTGGTACGACAAAGACGAGCAGGGCTGGTTCATGAAGTTCCCAGCGTTCCTCGGCGAGACCGGGATTCGCACGAATGGCTTCGTGCCGCGCCCCGATCGCCCCGACGTGATCGCCGGTGTGATTCACGGCAAGACCTACTACCAGCTCGACTTCACCAACCAGCAATACGGCGCGCTCGCTCGGCTGTGCGCGACACTGCACCGTTTGTTTCCGCGTATCCAGCTCGACGCGCCGCGCGACCCCAACGGCGCGATCCTGACCACCAACCTCGCACCGGAGCAAATGGCGACCTTTGAGGGCATCGTCGGCCACTTCCATGTGCAGGCGAACAAGCAGGACCCGGGCCCTGCGTTCCAGTGGGAACGCCTGCTGCGCGAAGCGCGCGCGCTCGCGGAGTGAGGCTGGCTTGGCCCTTGATGCAGCGTTGGCCTGCCGCAGCATCAGCGCGCGCGACGACCACGCCATCGCGGCGGTCATCCGCGACGTGATGACCGAACACGGCTGTTCGGGCCCGGGCTTTTCGATCCACGACCCCGAAGTAGCGGCAATGAGCGCGGCCTACCAGAGTCACGAGAGCCGCTACGTCGTCGTCGAGCACCTCGGCGAAGTGGTCGGCGGCGGCGGCTTTGCGAGGCTTCCGGGGTCGGCGCTCGCGGAGGCGACGTGCGAGTTGCGCACGATGTACTTCCGCTCCGTCGCGCGCGGCCGCGGTCTTGGCGCCGAACTGCTGCAGCACTTGCGGAGAGCGATGCGCGAGGCGGGCTATCGCCGTTGCTACCTCGAAACGACGACGCCAATGCACGCTGCCCAAAAACTCTACCGGCGCGCCGACTTCGCCGAACGCTGCGGCTCGATGAGCAACACCGGCCACCACGGCTGCGATCGGTTCTTCCACCGAGAACTGTGAGGCTGTGACGGCTAGGTTCGACTAGGCCTTGCGCCGCTGGCAATGGACCTTTGGGTAGCCCTTCTGGCGGTGCGGACTAGATCGGGTGAAGACGCTCGCAAGACGGAGTCGGCTGCTGGCCGAAGAACCGTCGAGAACGAGTTGCTGCACCGCTGATGGACTGGATCACTTCAACCTATGGGGCGCTGTCTGCGGCGCCATCTTGGATCTCCTGGCCGGTCGCCGCAGCCCTGCTGCTGGCGCCGCTTCACCTCGGTGCACGGCTGTGGCTCTTCACCACGCTGACGGCCGCCACCCTGTGGCTTTGCGGTGCGCCCGTGTGGTTGTTCGCCGTGGTCATGGCGCCGCTCGTGTTCTTCTTGGCCCCGCCACTGCGCACGATGCTCAGTGCCCGCGTGCTGAAGCTGATGCGGGATGGTGGCTTCTTGCCGCAGATCAGCGAGACCGAGCGCACCGCGATCGCGGCCGGAACCGTGTGGCTCGACGGCGAGCTGTTCAGCGGCAAGCCGAACCTCGAACGCCTCGCGTCGGCGGACTACCCCGATGTCTCGGCGGAGGAGCGCGCGTTCCTCGACGGTCCCGTCGCTCGCGTTTGCGAGATGACCGACGACTGGGAAGTCACGCAGGCGCGCGACCTGCCACCCGCGGTCTGGGACTACCTGAAGCGCGAACGCTTCTTCGGCATGATCATCCCCAAGGAGTACGACGGCCTCGGTCTGTCGGCGTCGTGCAATAGCGCCGTCGTCACCAAGCTGACATCGCGATCCCTGCCGCTGGCAATCACGGTGATGGTCCCCAACTCGCTCGGACCGGCCGAGCTGTTGATTCACTACGGCACCGAAGCGCAAAAGGACCGCTGGCTGCCAGCGCTCGCTCGCGGTGAAGAGATCCCGTGCTTTGCGTTGACCGAGCCGGGTGCGGGTTCGGACGCCGGCGCAATCAACGCCAGCGGCGTGGTCTTCCGCGGCGACGACGGTCGCCTGATGGTCCGCCTGACCTGGAACAAGCGTTACATCACGCTGGCAGCGGTCTCGACCGTGCTCGGCCTCGCGTTCCAGTTGCACGACCCGGAGAACCTGCTCGGCAAGGGCCCATTCCTCGGCATCACCTGCGCGCTGATTCCGACTTCGGCGCAAGGCGTCGTCCTTGGCAAGCGCCACGACCCGCTCGGCGTGCCGTTCTACAACTGCCCGACCAGCGGCAAGGACGTCGTCGTCCCGCTCGAAGAAGCTGTGATCGGCGGCGCCCAGGGCGCGGGCCACGGCTGGCGCATGCTGATGGAGTGCCTCGCGGCTGGCCGTGGCATCTCGCTGCCCGCCTGCAGCACGGGCGGTTCGCAATTGACGGCGCGCGCCGTCGGCGCCTACGCGGCGGTTCGCACGCAGTTCGGCATGCCGATCGGCAAGTTCGAAGGCATCGAGGAGCCGCTCGCGCGCATCGCCGGCTTCAACTACATCCTCGAAGCCGCGCGGCGCTACACCTGCGGTGCTCTCGACGCCGGCGCCAAGCCCGCGGTCGTCACCGCGATGATGAAGTACAACACCACCGAGATGTGGCGTCAGGTCGTCAACGACGGCATGGACGTCATGGCCGGTGCCGCCATCTCGCGCGGTCCGCGCAACCTGATGGCCAATGCCTACACCGGCACGCCGATCTGCATCACCGTCGAGGGTGCCAACATCCTCACGCGCACGCTGATGATCTTCGGCCAGGGTGCCATCCGCTGCCACCCGTACGCCTTCCACGAGATCGAGGCGCTGGCGCAGAACGACATCAAGCGCTTCGACAAGAACCTGTGGGGCCACATGGGCCACGTCGTGCGCAACGGCGTGCGTTCGGTGCTCTTGGCGCTGTCGCGCGGTCGCCTCGCGGCCTCGCCGGTCAGCGGCCCGGCTGCGCCGTACTGGCGCAAGCTGAGCTGGGGCTCGGCGAAGTTCGCCTTCTGGGCGGACGTCGCGATGGGCACGCTCGGCGGCAACTTGAAGCGCAAGGAGAAGATCACCGGCCGGTTCGCCGATGCGTTCTCCTGGCTCTACCTCGGCGCCGCCGTGCTGCGCCGCTTCGAAGCCGAAGGGCGCAAGCAGGAAGACCTGCCGCTGCTGCGCTGGAGCATGGACTACGCGTTCTCGCGCATGCAGGTCGCGTTCGACGGGCTGTTCCAGAACCTCGAAGTGAAGGGGCTGACGTGGGCGATTCGCGGCCCGCTCACGTGGTGCTCGCGCCTCAATGGACTCGGCAGCGGCCCGAGCGATCGCATGGGCGGCAAGGCAGCACGAACGCTGCTGCAGCCGTCCGCGCAACGCGATCGCCTGACGCCGGCGATGCACATCCCGCAGAGCCCGACCTCGGCACTGGGCCGACTCGAGCACGCACTGCAGCTCAGCCTCGAGGTGGAGCCGATCCACAAGAAGCTGAAGGACGGCATCAAGACCGGCCGTCTGCCGAAGGCGCGCCCGGACCAGTTGCTCGATCGCGCGTTGGAGATCGGGCTGTTGACCGAAGCGGAGCGCACGCTCGCACGCGATGCCGAGGCAGCGCGCGCGGAAGCGATCGCGGTCGATAGCTTCACGCTCGAGGAGTACAAGCGCACGGCGCTGTCGAGCGGCACGACGGAACGGCCCGTCGGCGCCCGCGGGTAAGCCGCGGCGGCCTCGGTCCCAGACCCGAGCCGGGGCGTCAACGGACGCGCCGGCTCGCGGCGTTTAAAGGGGGCCATCCGTCCCGCAAACCCCGAATCCGCCCAGGTCGGTAGGGCTTCGCCGCCCGGCCCTGCTACCCTCTTCCCCCGCCCGCCTCCGGGCACCCCTCCATGCTCCTGTTCGTCCTTTCCGTCGCGTTCGCGCTGATCGTCTCGTTCATCTCGTCGTTGCTCGAAGCTGCGTTCCTGAGCATCACCCCATCGCGGGTCGAGAACTTGGCCAGGAAAGGCAAACGCGCGGGCCTTCTGCTGCGGGAGTTCAAGGGCAAGCCTGAGCAGCCGATCGCCGCCATCCTGGTGATGAACACCATCGCCAACACTGCTGGTGCCGCGGTTGCGGCAGCGAGCTTTGTCGTTGCCTTCCCGGATGCACCAGACTGGTGGTTCGTGGTTGCGTTCACGGTCGTAGTGCTGCTGTTCACCGAGATCACGCCGAAGACGATCGGCGTCGTGCACGCCAACTCCTTGGCGGTGCCGGTCGCCCACACGGTGGACCTGCTCGTTCGGATACTGCGCCCCCTGTTGGTGGTGACGCGCTTGGTCTCCCACCTGGTGGGACAGCGAGACGGCGAACATCACCAATCCCTGGAGGAAATCCGGCTGCTGGCGACCGCCGGCCATGCCCAAGGCGCCTTCGGTTCGTTGACCGCCGACATCATCGCCAACGCCACGCGCCTGCGCGATCGGCGCGTGCGCGACGTAATGGTGCCCAGGCATCGCGTGGCCTTCTTGTCCGGCAAGAACAGCATTGGCGAGACGCTCGAAATGCTGCATCGCACGGGCCACAGCCGGTTCCCCTACTCGCCCACGGGTGAGCTCGATGACACCAAAGGTGTGATTCTGACCAAGGAGTTGCTGTTCCACCTGCGCGAGCATCCGGCCCCGGATTGGACCGAGCTGATGGTGCCGCTGCTGATCGTGCCGGAGACCGCGAAGCTCAACCACCTGCTGCGGAGCATGCAGAAGGAGCAGCGCCACATGGCGATGGTCGTCGACGAGTACGGGGCCATGAAGGGCCTCGTGACCCTGGAAGACGTGCTCGAAGAGATCGTCGGCGAAATCCAGGATGAACTCGACGACGACGCGACCGAGCTCGTGTCCAAGCCGGACGGGCAGATGCTGTGCCGCGGCCAGACCGAGGCGCGCAAGGTGTTTGCCAAGCTCGATCTCCACGACGTCGAGACCGAGAGCCAGACGATCAGCGGGTTCCTTGCCGAACAACTCGGCGATGTCCCGTGGGCCGGCGCCGAGATCGACTTCCGCGGCTACCGCTTCGTCGTGACCAAGGCCAACAACCGCCGCGCCGATCGCGTACGCATTCTGCCGCTGCCCGAGCAGCTCGAGGCCGACGCCGACGGCAACGATGCGAGCTAGTGACTGCTGGATGACAAACGCACAGGCCGCTCGCCTGCTGGGATGCACCGACCTCGAAACCGCGAGTGGCGTCGAAATCCCCGCATCGATGCAGCTGGGAAGGCGACAGCAGGGATGGGTAGCATGCCTCGCATGAACCTGCGCAGTCAGATCGCGCCGTTCGCGTTCGCTGTAGTCCTGCTGCTGCTACTGCCGTTTGTCGTCAACGCCCAGTCAGGTCGCACCACGTGGCCAAGGCGTGAGATCCTCGATGCAATCCGGTTCGTCGAGAGCAGCAACCTG
>CAMBXM010000072.1 GCA_945871815.1 Singulisphaera sp. GP187 | reverse complement strand
CTCCGTTCGCTCGGTCTACATGCCATCCCTGGCGCGCGCGTGGTCGCTATGGGTGGCGGTGAGCACGGCGTGCCGCTGTGCGAGACCGTTACGGATGCCGATGGTCGCTACGAGTTGACCGGGTTCGCGTCGTCGCTGCCGGTGCTCGGTGTGCGCGTCTTGGCCAAGGGCTACGCCATCGGGTTCGTCAGTCATTTCGTCGGCGGCGAGGAGCCGTTAATCGTGCCACTGCTCGCCACCAAGCCGATTCGCGGTCGCATCGACGTGCCAGTCGGAGTCGACCACAAGGCGCTGCGAGTCCTCGCCAAGGGCCTGCCCGGGGTCGAGGCTCTGGTGGCTGCGGACGGGTCCTTCGAACTCGAGCACGTGCCGCCGAGCCTCGAGCCGCGGCTCCTGGTCTACGGGCTGCCGTTGGCCTTCACGCATCCGCTGGTGCACGCGAGTGCCGGCCAAGACGCGGTGCGAATCGGCGTTGTGCCAAGTGCTCGGCTACGCGGTCGCGTGATTGAGCGCAACTCACACATTGCGATGGGCGGCGCGATGGTGTGGCACGACTGCGGCCCCGCTGGTGGTGCCACGGTGCAGACAGACGAGGGTGGCTACTTCGTGCTCGATCGCGTTCCTGGCGGCGACGTGCTGTTGCGCGCCCAGCGCGAGATCAAGAATCCCGAAGGTGACTTCGAGACGCTGTCCGGCGAGCGCCGCGTCAAGGTCGACGTGGGCAAGGACCAAGTTGAACTGATCGTGCAGATCGACTGACGGCGTGAGGAGGAGATCCATGACGGCGATGACGACGAAGATGGCCTGGTCGGTTCTCGGTGCTGCTGTAGTCGCACTGCTGCCGTTCACGCAGGATCCGCAGAAGCCTGCGGTGCCCGTTCCTGCCGCGGACCCAAGGCCCGCTCCGCAGCAACCGCAGGATCGCCCGGCGGCGCCGCCAAAGGATGCGGCACCGCTGCACCCGATCGCCGAGCCCTACGTGGAGCCGATCCAGCGCGGGGATCTCCCGGAGCGCTACGGCACCCGCGATCCGATCGAGGGCATCTGGCAGTTGCGCTCGCGCTCCGTGGCTTCAGCTGCCGTCGAGCCCGGCACCGGCTACATGGTCGTTGGCCGTCGTCATATTCTGGTGCACTTCGAGGCCCAGGGTCCGCACCCGGACGTCCCCATCGTGCGCGCCAACGTCTTCACATGGACACGCGTGGACAACGGTGGCCAAGTGCGCATGACGACGGTGCTGGGGCACTTCGATGACGACGACGGCGACATGCTGCGCGACAAGCCGGGCGAAGTGCAGATGCGGCTGTTCGAGCTCCGCAACGATGTTCTGCGCGTGAATCAGGACACTGGCAGCTGGATCGACTTCGTGCGTGTCGAGTGACGCCGACGCGCGGTCAGCGCTTGCGCCGCCTCAGCGTCCCTAGTTCTTCGCTGCGCAGCAGCCAGTGTGCCAGAAGGTAGACCACCATGCCGGCGGTGATCGGCAGCGCCACGCGCCATAGCAGCAGCTGCACGCGATCGCCTTCGACCGCTGGCCGCAGCCACCAGATTGCCGTGCACATCAGTGCTGTCGCGATGCAGTTGCGGAGCCAGAGATCGCGGCGGCGCGCTGCCGCTGGAACGTGCTGCCGCAGCCTTGCTGCGAGCCAAGCGGTGTTGAGTGCGGCGCAGAAGCTGGTCGAGGCCGCGAGGCCTTCGGTGCCACAGCCGAAGCCGGCGACCAACACGGCGTTGAGCGCCACGTTGAGCAACAGCAGCCACGCCGCGACTCGCGCCGGGGTCCGCATGTCGCCGACCGAGTAGAAGGCCCGGGCGTAGAGTTGCGACAAACCGAGGAACGGGAGCCCAGCGAGCAAGCAACGCAGGGTCAGCGTCGTCGCCGCCGCATCCTGCGCGTCGAAGTTGCGGCGCACGAAGAGACCGGCGACCACGTCGTCGGCCAGCACGAAGAGGCCCATCGCCGCGGGCACGGTGACGAACACCATCGCCGCCGCAGCGCGACCGAGGGTCGTTCGCATGCCGGCGCGGTCGACTTCGGTCGCGTCGCTCGCCAGCTTCGGGAACACCGCGACGACCACAGCGAGCGCGGTCAGTGCATGCGGAAACAGCAGTAGCCGATTGGCGAGGTACAGGTAGGTGTTGGCACCTTCCTTGAGCAGCCAGTACGCCATGCCCTGATCGAGCAGCGTCGAGATCTGGCCCAGCGACATGCCGAGAACCGTTGGCGCCATCGTGAGGAAGACAGCAGCAGCAGGCGTTCCGCGGGCCGGCCAGCGCAGCGTCGGTCGCGCCAGTGCCCGACGTTTCTGTAGCGGTCCGACGACGAACAACAACTGGGCGAAGCCGCCGAGGCACAATGCGATCGCCAAGAATCGCGCGACGCCTTCGTCGGTGGTGATGCCGAACGGATCGACTAGGTAGAGCGCCGCGATCCAGACCACATTGAGCACGATGGGCACTGCCGCCGGCATCGCGAACACGGCGAGCGTGTTGAGCGCGCCGGCGAGCATCGCCGTCACACAGATGGGGATCGTGTACGGAAACAAGACGGCGTTGAGTTCCAGCAGCAATCCTGTGCGATCGCCTTCGCCCCACCCCAGGGCGGTCGCCACCACGCTGGCGACGACGACGACTGCGACCAGCGGCAGCAGCAGCAAGAGGACCGCGCCCAGCACCTGACTCAACAGCGTGCGCGCTTCGGCTTCGCCCTTCTTTATCGCTGCTGTGTAGGCTGGCACGAACGAAGCCGACAGCGCGCCTTCGCCGAGCAGCCGCCGCATCAGGTTGGGCAGCGCCCACGCCAGGAAGAACGTGTCCGACACGGGCCCAGCGCCGAGCACGGCCGCCATCAGGCCGTCGCGCCAGAGGCCGAACGCGCGCGACAGCAGCGTGAGACCGGAGATGGCGCTGGCGGCACGAATCACACGTGACATGCGTGGCAGACAATGCACATCGCCCCCGGATCCCGCCAGCGTTTCCGCTCGCTGCCGTCGCTATCGTCTGCCCCGTGCGTCGCATCTTCATCGGTGACATCCAGGGCTGCCGCGAACCACTGGAGCGGCTACTCGTAGCCGTTGCGTTCCGGGCGGGGCGCGACCGTCTGCTGCCCTGCGGCGACCTCGTCAACAAGGGCCCGGACTCGCCGGGTACCGTCGCCTTGTTGATGCAGCTGCAGGCCGAACCTGTGCTCGGCAACCACGACCTTCACGTGTTGAAGCGGCGAAAGCTCAGTGACTCGCGGCAGGTGGAATGGCTGCAGAAGCAGCCGTTCGTGCGCGTGTTCGACGACGTCATCATGGTGCACGCCGGACTGCACCCGAAGTGGGAAGTGGCGCACTTGCCGCAGCTCGACGAACGCGAACAGGACTATGCCGTCAACGTGCGCTACTGCGACGCTGACGGCAATCGCCCAGCGGAGGACTGGCCACCGCCCGGTCCGCCCTATCGGCCGTGGGATGATTTTTATCGCGGCGACAAGCGCGTGGTCTTCGGTCACTGGGCGCGGCGCGGACTCGTGGTCGCAAAGCACTGCATCGGCTTGGACACAGGTTGCGTCTATGGCGGCAAGCTGTCTGCATGGATCGCCGAGGAAGATCGGATCGTGCAGGTCGATGGCTGGCTTCGCGACGGCGTCCCGCGACAAGTCTGACTGCTCAGCTGTGCGTTCAGCCCAGCAACCGCGTGACTTCGTCCTGCACGATCGGCCCCATGCGGTGCGCTAGTGCCGCGTTGGCATACCCGACCCACGCTACGTTCGTAGTGGTGTCGAGCGGCGCGTCGAGCGGGGCGCCGAACGGATCGGTGACGATGCAGCCCGCTTCCTGCGCGATCAACGCACAGCAGAGATCGTAGGGCCGACAACACAGCGACGACCGAACGCCGAGCTTGCGGTAGACGAGCGGCCGCGCATCCAGAACGAAGCGATCGCGCCCGAGGGCTAGCTCTGCGAGTTGCCCGCCGCTGCAGATGTACTGGTCGCTGTAGACCTCGGCCTTCTCCGGGTTCCACGGCCCCAGCGCTCGCAGCAGGATCGCTTCGTCGAGCCGCGCCGTCAGTTCCTTGCCGCCTTGGAAGAACGACGCGACGGTCGCGAAGCCGTGGCGCAGCGTGGCGGCCGAACTCGGCACGACGGCGAGCGGGATGCGTTTGCCGTTGCGCAGGTCGTGCCGTTCACCGTGGGCACCGCTGCCACGCATGGCCCAGAGCACATCGCTCGTCAGCTGCCGTGTCGTGGGCAACTCGGTCATCACCGCGAGCTCGACATCGGCGAGCGAAGTGGTTGGCCCGAGCTCGGGGGCGACCGCCATCAGGCAGAAGGCGCTGCGCTTGTCGAACATCAAGCCGCGCGTGCCATCGATCGGGTCGACGATCAGCACGAACGGCGGCCCGCCGCGCCCGTCGTCGCCAAACACCACGCCGCGAGGATCGAGCCCCTCGGCGACCAGGCGGAACCGCTGCTGCTGTCCCCATCGCTGGCAGTGCGCGAGCAGTCGATCCTCGACCGCAACGTCGATGCCAAAGATCGTGTCGCCGGCATCGTCGCGTTCGGCGCGCGCCCAAGTTTCTTGGGCCTGCGTCAGCATGTGCTCGCATAACGCCGCGCGCAGCGACTCTTGGAGAAGGCGCAGTTCGGCGAGGATCGGAGCTGGATCGAGGCGTGCAGTCACGTGCGCATCTTGGCGGGCACGGTCTGGTCCCTCCAAGGATTCTGCGTAGGCTCTCCGCCCTCGAAGGCCCTTAGCTCAATGGTTAGAGCCGGCGGCTCATACCCGCTTGGTTGCAGGTTCGAGTCCTGCAGGGCCTACCATCCGCTTCGCGCGAGTTCTTGGGTCTAGAGCCGATTTCTCGCGTGTTGTGGTGGGTGGAAACCCCGAGTGGGTACTGGAGTGGGTAGTGGTCGGCGGACTCGTGGGGCGCTTTCTGGGGCCGATGGGAGGGGCTCGGGCGGTCCTTTGGCCACCGCCCCGGCTGGCCACGGCGGCCCGAAATCGCACAGTTGCCACTGCCCCCGACCCTAGCGCTGTGGTCGCGATCGCGCGCGAACCGGGCAGCGTGGGTGGACTGGTCGGCCAAGGCCGTGGGCCCTCTGCTGGAGCGACGATGCGTCGGGCGGTCCCGGCGGGAGGCGCGTCATGAGCCTCCTGGACAAGCTCCGGGTTGCTGCCGCGGGCGAGCGCCCGAGTCGTAGGGATCCCTCGGGCCAACGTGCCGCTGGAGCTTCGGGCGTTGGCGACCTGGGTGGCTTGCGACCGGTCGCGGAAGACTCTCGGCGGCGGCCGGGTAGCCCAGCAGACGCAGGCCGTCGAGATGGTCCTTCATCAGCGCGATCAACGGCGAAACGACGATGGTCAACGTGTCGGTGAGCAGAGGCGGCAGTGGATAACACAGCGACTTGCTGCCGCCAGTCGGCAGCACGACGAGTGCATCGCCGCCGCCAACGGCTGCCGCGATGACTTCGGCTTTCAGCGGCCGCAGCGAATCGAGGCCGAACACGTCCTCGAGCACGGGCGCGATCGCCAGGATTTGCACGCGCACGGCCCGCCGCAACCTCGCGTGCCATTCTTCGATGTCGCGGCGATCGTCGTCCGTGCCGGGCACCGCATCGTCCAGCCGCGCGCGCGCAGCGCGCCGCCGAGTGCGAGTTCGCGAAGTAGGGTTGTCTCGTACCGGGACCCATCACTCCCGCAAGCCTTCTGCAGCACCGCCCCATGGATCGACCACAAAGCTCGTCCGGCGATTTCGATCGCCGCTCCCGCAGTTCGCGCCACCTCACCAAGGCGAAGACCGCAGCTTCGTTCGCTGTTCTGTTCGCGCTCGTCGCGACTGCAACCTCGACGACCGCGCAGGTCCCGAACGGCCCGGTGGGCCTGAAGCGCGTCGGCCCTCTCGATCCCACGCTCGGGTTTCCGGCGTGGTACGAGGACACCAGCGGGCTGAAGCTCGGCGTCTGCAAGGACCCCGGCCGCTGCTTCTTCCGCGCCGATCCGCTGCGGCCCGTCTCGTTCCCGCAGACCGAAGCCCAGGTCCTCGCCGGCGACTTCAACTTCCCCGACGAGATGTTCTACTACGCGATCGAGAATCTCGAGATCGCGCCGCTGCCAGCGCGCGCCCGCGTGCTCTATCACGTGGCGATCGAAGGCGCATTCGCATCGGGCGATGTGCAACTCGGCCAGCAGGTCGTGTTCGCGCGACTTCGCATTCGCCTGCGCGACCTCGTCCCCGAGTCGACCTACACGATCCGCCATCCCTACGGCGCGGAGGTCCTCGAGACCGACGTCGACGGCGGCGTGTTCTACACGCGCGACCTCGGCCTCGCGGTCGGCAACTTCCAAGGCGCGCTCTACGGCGACATCGGTCCGTTCCTGGTCCCCACCGGCTTCGACCGCAACGCACCGAAGGGCACGTTCCTGTCGGACGGCGGGCTCACGCTGGAGACCCTCGAAGGCAGCCCCATCGGTCGCAACTTCGTCGAGTACGAAGGGCCCGGTCTCACCACACTGTTCCCCGCGCTCGTGGTCGCGGAGTTGCCCGACACGATCCGCAGCACGACCTTCAGCATGCAGGGCCAAGTCGCAGAGCAGTACGGCGTCGGCATCGACAACGCCTACTACTCGGCGACCGGCGATGCCGCGAGTTCGTCGATGTCGACAGCGGTGACGGTGTTCGCGCAGTCGGCAGAAGGCCAGAGCCTGATTGCGCGCGCGCAGGACGGCACCTTCGTGCCGATGCAGGAGAACGGCACTTCCGGTCACTACTTCGCGCAGATCGACCTCGGCGGTGCCAATGCGTCGCTGCCGGCGAACCTCGAGGTCCACAACGTCTCGGACACGCCGCTCACGCAGGCGACTCGTGCAAACCTGACCGACCTCGTCACCGTGCAGAGCGCCGTCTACACGCTCGGCACCACGACCGCGCCCGGCAATCTCGTCGTGCAGCTCGTCTCGACCGACAAGTCGACCTCGCGCACGATGGACGTCGACCTCGCCGACTTCGTCGTGTCGCCGGTCCTGACCGGCGGCCAGGGCGACGCGTCCGTCAGCCAACCGGTGCCCGCCACCTACGTGCCGCCCGAGCAGATCGTCGTGCGGTCGTCGGCCGGCGGCATCACGGTCGCGCCGCTGCAGATCGTCGGTGCCGGCAAGTCGACGCAGGATCCCCAGGTTCCTGGCCCCACTGCCGACGCCGGTCTCGATCAAGCCGTCGACATCCGCACGGTCGTGACCCTCAGCGGCGCGAACTCGCAAGGCCTCGTGACGCAGTTCTTGTGGGCCCCGCCGACTGCCGGCTTCGAGATCGACAACGTGAACTCGCAGGGTGCCATTCTGCAAGGCACGGTGACCCAAGCCGGCGATCTGAGCTTCCGACTGACCGTGATCGATCAATACGGCCGCGCCTCCGAGGACACGGTCGTGGTGCACGTCACCGATCCGAACGTGGTCATCGACGTCGTCGCCGTCACCGCCGCTCGCTACGACAATGGCAAGGGACTCTGGGACGTGGCCGGCACCTCCGACGTGCAATGGGACCAGCGCATCGATGTCTACCTGGCGCTGCTCGACGGCAACGGCCAGACGGTGCTCGTGAACGGACTGCCCGTGAAGGACCCGGCTCGTCACCTCGGTGCCACGTTCGTCGGCGACCTCGGGTTCTGGCGCTACCGCGCACCGACCAGCACGTTCCGGCCAGAGGCCATCCCGACCGCGCAGGACCAGTTCGTGGTCGTCGAATCGAGCCTGCAGGGCACCGCGAGCTTCCGCTTCCGGGTCACCCGCTGAACGGGAAGCGCCGACGTCACCGATGGCTCGCGCGTCCCGCGCGGACCGTCGCGAACAGCACAGCCGGGGACGGCCGCGAGCCGATCCTCGGTTGTGGAACGTAGGCCCCGCCGTCGATCGCTGCTCGCCCGCGCGCTGCCATTGCTGGCAGTCGCGGTCGGTGCCTGCAGCGGCGGTCGACACGGCGCGCACTTCGACTTCGGCACGATCCTGCACGGCATAGCGGTGCAGCACGACTTCCTGGTCGACCCCGCCGCGACCGCCGGTGGCGCGGTCCCGATCGCCGTCGAACTCGATTGCACGTGTGCGCGCGCGAGCCTCGTGGTGCTCGCAGACGACGGCGGCGAGCGAACGCTCGATCCACTGCCTCTCGCGCTGCGATCGCTGGCTCCGGGCGAACGCCTGCATTTGCGCGTTCGCATCGACACCTCGCGATTGGAAGCCGAGGACACGGAGGTCGAAGAGCACGTCGCGGCGATCGTGTTCGCACCGCCCGAGAGTGGCGACGGCGGGCGCAACGAGGTGCGCTGCTCGTTCTCGTTCTCGATCGACTCGAAGATCGCGATCACGCCCCGAGCCAGCGTGGCGTTCGGCGACGTGCCGCGGAGCCGCGAACGCACCGAGGTCGTGCAGATCCGCAGCGACGATGGCCGTCCGATCCACGCCGTCGACGTCCGCAGCGACGATCAGCGCTTGCACGCAAGCGTCGTGAACATCGATGACGGCATCGAACTGCATGCCACGCTGCGCCCAGGAAACGAGACGCAGCTCGGCCTCTTCGCCGGCGCTATTGATGTCGTCACCGATCGGAATGGCTACGCGGTGCGGATCCCGGTGAGGGCGAGGCTCACCTCCGACCTCACGGCCTCGGTGGCGATGTTGTTCTTGGGCGAGTTCGACTTCGACCGCGACCGACCGGAGCGCACGTTCGTCGTCACCGACCACGGCAGCGGCGGGCGCAGCAGCTTCGCGACGCCGCGCGTCGTGGCGGCGGATGGCAGCGACCTCTCCGACTCATTCGCCATCACGCTCGAACCGCTCGATGGCGCGATGCCGCGAACGCGCGTGCGCGTGGGTTGGGTCGGCTCGGCGACGCGCCAGACCGTGCGTGCCGAACTCGTCCTGCGCACCGACGGCGCCCGCGAGGAGACGATGCGCATGCCGATCCGCGCCACGCACCGCGCCGATTGAAGCACGAGAAGCACGCGGTCCCAGCGACCCCTCGGTGCCCTGCATCGGCACCACCAAGAAGTGCGAGGTAGGCTCCAACGGACACAGTTTGCTGCTTGCGTGCCTATTAATGCCTCACGCACGAGTAGTGGGTTCTCCGTGTCCATGCAGTCACCATCCGCCAGTTCCGCATGCAAGCGAGCACCCATTCACCTTTCTCCGTCTCCCGATCGTGGTCCGCCGGCTTGTTGCTCGGTATAGCGGCGCTGTTCAGCAGCACCGCAGAGAGCCGCGCCCAGGCACCAACTGGGCCCGAAGGCCTGAAGGCCGTCGGTCCGATCGACTCTCTGACCAACTACCCGATGTGGTACGAGGACAAGCACGGGCTGAAGATCGGGTTGTGCACCAACAAGGACCACTGCTTCTTCCTGCCGCCGGATCCTGCCATCGTCGCACGCGCGCCGAGCGGCCCCGACGACACCACCTTCAACTGGCCCGACGAGACCTTCTTCTACGCGTGTGAGAACGGGCTCGACGGCGTGAACGGAACGCGCGGCGTCCTCATCCACGCCGTCGAAGCGGCCTACGGGACCGGCGACGTGAAGTTCGGCGCCGAGATCGTGTTCGTCCGCTTCCGCCTGCACTTCTGGAACCTGCAACCGTTCCAGGATTACACGTTCACCTATCCCTTCGGTCAGGAGACGCACACCGCGGACGGCGACGGCCGCATCTTCGTCACGCGCGACGTCGGCATCGGTGCGCAAGGCGATTTCACCGGCGCGCTCAATGGCGAGATCGGTCCGTTCTTGCTGCCGGTCGACAAGCTCGACGCTGCAGGTCAGCCGCGATTCGACGTGCTGCTGCCCGGCACGTACCTCACCAACAACCTGGCGGTCACCGAGATCGGCAACGCGCCGAGCGGCAACAACTTCTTCGCGATCGAAGGCCCGGGCGTCGACACGATGTTCCCCGACTTCGTCGACCTGACCGACGCGCGGCCCGACTACGCCGTGAATCGCCTGTTCACGGTGCAAGGCATGATCGCCAACCGCCACGGCGTCGAGCACCAGAAGAGCCACTACAGCCGCACGCCTTCGATGACTTCGGTCGACGTGTTCGCACGGTCGTCGACGGCGCAGGACCTCTACGTCGAGATGCCGGACGGCTTCCGCATCCGCATGGACGAGCGCAGCGGCAGCGGCGACTACTACGTGAAGATCGACGTCGGTGCCGGCGCTGCGGTCCCCAGCGGCCTGAGGCTCGTCAATGCACTCGACCTTCCGCCGAGCACGAAGCCGATCGCCGAGCTCGTGCCATTGATCACGGTGCACGAAGCGAGCTACGCGCTGAACGGCGACCTCGTGGTGCACGCGCGTTCGAGCGACCAGACGTCGACGGCGCCACTGCCACTGAAGGGGCTCGGCATTCCTCCGGGCAGCGAGCTGAGTTTCGTCTCGAGCGGTCTGTTCCAGGGGGCGGTCGCCGTCGGCGGCGCGCCACCCGAAGTCGTCGAAGTCGGCGGCGCCGCCATCCGGCGCGCCGCGCGCATCGTGGTCACCGGCGGCAATGATGCCGGCACCAACCACCCGATCGTGGCCAACGCCGGCCCGGACCAGAATGTGGCGACCGGCACACTGGTCACGCTGTCGGGCGCGGCCACTGCCGGCGACGGCCCGCGCGTCTACAGCTGGTCGCAGCTCACGGGCACGCCGGTGGTGCTCGCCGTCGACCCCGTCGATCCTGCAGTCGTGACCTTCACGGCACCGCCGGTGACGAACGGCACCGACGACGCGACCGAGGTCCTGAGCTTCCAGTTGGCGGTCAGCGGTGTCTCGACGGACACGGTACTGGTGTCCGTGACGGACCCGACAGTGCTGCCGGTGGACGAGGTCCGCATCACCCGCGCGGCCTATGACGTCGCGCGCCGTCAATGGCGCATCTTCGGCCGCACCAACCTGGTCCGGAACCAACGCGTGTTCCTCTACCTCGGTGTCATCGACCCCGCTGCGAATCCGGCGACGTGGGATCGTTCGCGCCCGATCGCGACCGTGGTCTCGGACGGCACCGGCGGCTTCAACTACGAGCCAGGACGGCTCTCGGCGACCGGCACGGCGATCCCGCTGCCCACGGACGGCTTCTTCTGGGGCGAGAGCGAACTCGGCGGCCTGCCGGGCACCTCGGACCTCCGTCGCCGGTGATCGTTCGTCGCGTCACCTTCCAGCCTCGAGTCACGTCCAGGTCTCACCCATGAAGCGCGTCCTCTGCATCGTCGGGAGTGCCGTCCTGCTGTCTGCGACCATGGCGTTCCTCGACGTTGGTGCGCAGCCGCAGATGGCGGCGCCAACGGTCGAGATCGCCGAACCAGGAAGCGCGCCTCTGCTGCGCAAGACCGGGCCATACCTGCTCGCCGACGAGCCGGTCCACGACTGGGGCACTGTCGAGCAAGGCACCGAGATGCGGCACACGTTCCACCTGCGCAACCGGGGCACCAAGACCGTGACGATCCACAAGGCGCGCACCAGTTGCGGCTGCGGCGCCTTCGACTTCACCCGTGAGATCCCGCCCGGGGCCGAAGGCCACCTGTCGATCCTGATCCCGCGCGATCGCATCCAGCCGGGGCGGCTGCGCGCCTCGATCACGCTCATCACGAACGCCACGGGCGATGACATCCTCGTGCTGCAAGGCGACGTCGTAGCGCAGCGCTGACGCCTCGGGCTGCGCACACGCGTCGTAGCCGTGTTCCGCGATCTGCGCGGGTTCCTGTGGCTGCAGTGAGGATCGCAAGGGGCTCTCGAACCACCCGCGAGCCGAGCGAGATGGTCGTCGTGGCTGTCCGAGTCGGACAGTTGGCGATCCCTCGAGCGCCGGAGACGGCCGGAGGGACGGACGGACGGAGGGCCGCTGTCGAGCCCGGCGTGTGGCGGACCTACGCAGCCACCCGCGGTATCGGCAGCTAAATCATCGACGCGCTGCAGGCCGCACATCGATGAGGTAGACACCGCGCAGCAGTTCGGCCCAGGAGCGCGCCAGCTACCTGGAGAACGATGCCGACTACTCGGGGCCCGGCGCCGTGCTCTCCAGCTCGGTTCTCGTCGGCAGTGATTCGACGCAATGGATGACCGCACGGTGCGACGCGCGAGCTCCGTTCGGAGTCGAACTGAAGGGCATGCCACGGCACGGGCTGTTCGGCCTCGGCTACCGTCGATGGCTTGGAAGCTCCCCGAAGGAACTCAACTTCACCGACTTCTATGAGCTGATGCTCGGGTTCGACTGGGATGCCGACCCGGTGGTGCCGGCACTCGGCGTGGTGCGGTCCAGCGGTTCCTTGCTGCTCGGCGAAGACGTGAACGGCTGGACGGTCGGCTTCAGCGCCTCGTTCTGAACCGCATCACGGCAGTTAGGTGCCGCGTGGTCGATTGCGCCCCGCGAATTGTCCCGCCGTGTGCACAGGCCTCAGTGCCCGACGATCTGGTCGTGCAGCGACGCTGCCGTCTGCATGATCGTCGCTACGTCCGGCGCCCCGACCTTGGCCCATTGCAGCGTCGACTGCAGGTGGCCGGCGACAGCGGCGAAGTGCTTGTCGGTGATGCCGCGCCCGCGGTGCGCCGCGGTCATGTCTTTGCCCTTGTAAGCCTTGGGCCCGCCGAGTGCCGCCGTCAAGAACGCGACCTGGTGCTGCTTCTGCTTCTGTAGGTCGGTCTTGGCGAAGAGTGGCTTCAACAACGAGTCGGCGGTCACGCGGCGGTAGAACTCGTCGACCACTGCGTGCAAAGCGTTCTTGCCGCCGATGCGGTCATAGATGCTCGCTTTCGAAGGGGTATGCGTCGATCCGCTAGACGTTGTCGCTGGCCCCGACTTGGTGCCGCCGCGGATCTCGGCGAGGAAGCTCTCGACCGAGGAGTGCAGCATCTCCGCCTGCTCCGACAGGGCACTCGCAGCCTCGAGCATCTGGCTCGCCGCTGTGCTGGTCTCTTGTGCTGCGTGCGTCAAGGTCACGATGTTTCGGGCGACGTCTTGCGTGCCCGTCGCAGCCTGCTGCACGTTCTCACTGATCTCACCGGTCGCGAGGCGCTGCTGCTGCACGGCATTCGCGATCGACGAACTGATGTCGTTCATCTTCTGGATGGTCGCCGAGACCGACTGGATCACCGTGGCCGTTCCTTGCGACGCCGTCTGCATCGCCGAGATCTGGGTGCTGATCTCTTCGGTCGCTTTGCTCGTGTTCTGTGCCAGCGATTTGACCTCGCTGGCGACTACCGCGAAGCCCTTGCCCGCTTCGCCCGCGCGAGCAGCTTCGATGTTGGCGTTCAGCGCGAGCAACTGCGTCTGCCCGGCGATCTGCGCGATCAGCTTGAGCACCGAGCCGATGCGATGGCTGGCTTGAAGCATGTCGCGAACGCTCTGATCGGCGCGACCGGCGTGCTGCATGGCTTCGCCGGCGATCTTGGTGCTGTTCTCGGCTTCGCGACCGATCTCGGCGGCGCTGGCAGTCAGTTCTTCCGTCGCTGATGCGACGGTCTGCACGTTTGCCGAGGTCTGCTCCGAGGCGGCTGCCACACTGGTTGCGCGTTCGGTCGTGCCCTCGGCCGTGTGCGTCAGTGTTTGCGCTGTCGCCTGCATTTCGGTTGCGGAGCTGGCGACGGTCGCGACAACCCCCTGGATCTGGCGTTCGAAGTCGTCGGCGAGCTGCAGGCGTCGCTTCCCGGCATCGGCGATCGCCGCGCTAGCGGCCTGCATCTGCTCCGTGGCAGAGTTGATCTGCGTGGCGGCACTGCGGAATGTTCCAGGGAGCCCGCGCAGGATCACCCTGCGCCAGAAGTGTTGCTTGCTCGCGTGACTCAGCGCTGCGCACGATTCGCGGACGAATGCATCCGTGATGTCGAGCATGCGGTTGATGGACACTGCGAGTTGCATGCAGTCCCCGTCGAGGTCGTCGAAGGCGATGCGCTCTTCCAGGTTGCCGTCGGCGGCAGCATCGGCGGCGCGGATCGCGCGGCGCATCACGTCGCGGTAGCGAGCCAGTTCGTCGCCGGTATCGACGTGGATGGGGGCGATGTAGTCGGTGCTGGAGGTCATGGATGGAGTCCTTCGATCAAACGCGGAACGCGAACTCGCCGTAGGTCATCGAGGCCTTCTCGAGCATCGTCACCAACTCGCGGGTCGCCGCGGCGATGCCGTCTCTCTTGCTCTCGTGCCGTAGTTCTTCGCGCAGGAGCTGCTCGTAGATGGGTTGGATGCGCTGCACGGCAGCTCGATCCGGAGACCTCCGGTTGCTGTGAAAGCCGATGATGTCGCCCCTCGGGCCGAACGTCGGGGTCACGTGCGCGAAGACCCAGTAATGGTCGCCGTTCTTCGCGAGATTGACCACATAGGCAAAGATCTCGTCGCCGCGCTGGATCGTGTCCCAGAGCAACTGGAAGACTGACCGCGGCATGTCCGGGTGCCGGATCATGCTGTGTGGCTGCCCGATCACCTCGCTGGCGCGATACCCCGCGATCTTCAGGAAGACGTCGTTGGCATAGGTGATGCGGCCCTTCTGGTCCGTCTTGCTGACGATGATCTCCTCGTCTCCGAAGGTGATTTCTCGGCCCGATGGCGTGATGCGAGTCATGAGTCCCGTTGCTCGTGGAAGTGGTCGCTGTCAGTTTCGACGTACGACCACCACCGAGTGCATCAGTCGTGGTTCGAAGGCACGGGGGGGCACTTAGCCCAGGGAGCGAGCCATCGAGCTGGCATCGATGTGAGTCGCTCCGGCGTCGCGTGCAGGCACACGCATGGTCACTTAGCCGCCGGATGGCCGATCAAAAACGTCACGGGCGCGCGCAAGCCCTGCGCAGCCGTCTCGCCCACTTCCCACTCATAGCCACGGCCCGCCAACTCTTCAGTAAACGCCTTCAGTTCCGCGACGGTGTAACTGCGTAAGACCGAGACGACGCCGTCAAGCATGACGATGAGCGGGACGATGGGCAGGAGGTATGTCCAGAGCAAGCGCTTCCAACGAAATGGCCTGATGAACGGCGTGACGAACCAGACGATCAAGGGCGTGAGCAGCATTCCCAATACGGCGCTGGGTCGTCGTTGCGTACCCTCAAATATGCCGATGCCGCTGCGGCTCGCTACGGCATCGCGCAAAAGCGCTCGCGCCTCGCTCGGTTGGAAGTGATGAAACGAAGTGAATAGCGTCCGAAAGCCGGTGAGTTCCGGCGGGACGCTCAAGGCATTGACCGATTGCGCGTAGCTCTTGAGCCTGTCGCCAACGGGATCGGAAGAGAGGCGTTCGTTTGTGGCTACATTGGGATGCAAGTCCGTAAGGCAGATTGCCACTGTGGGGTGGCGCGCTGCGAGCGTCGATTTCAGCCGCAGCCAAGGGCCTCCGCCGCCTGAGCACAGGTCAACGATGCGCGTAGCTCCGGCGCGCGCGATCGCGTCGTTGAGGCGTTCGGCGATGGGTTCATACGCATTGGCGGCGTTGATGACGTATTGCAGGTAATCGGTGGCGCAATCACGAATGACGGCGGGACACCAAGACTGTTCGTGAATCTCGATTAGGTGTAGGCGGCGCATCGTAATGTCTGGTTGAACCCATACCGGCTTTGGTGGAAGGCGATGCCGCCGCACGCCACTGCATTCTGCGTGGTTTTGCATGAGCATCGGGCAGATGCGGCAGCAACGCAATGGCACCCGTGAAGCTCTGGTTTGCCAAACATCTGGCATCCAGGACGTTCATGGACCTTTCTTGAGCGCCGCATGAAGCATCTTGAGGAAACGTGAAAAGCTCACGGATGCTTGCTGAAACCGCACGCCGTTCATGGCTCGGCACAACGTTGGATCGCCGATCCACCCTACGCACAAGGCGCTCGCCCAACTTGATTGAGGGGATGGGCTGCGTGCAACCCGAGTTGACAAACTACGGCGAGCGCAGGCGAGATGCGTTCTTCAACGGGCGGCTAACCCTGCTCCCGCACCACGCGCAGATACGCCCGCCACGGCCCGACCGCTTCGCGATACTCCCGGGCCATCACCCTCGCGATCTGGGTCACGTGCGTGAGGTCATGCACAACCCACGTCGCGAGATGTTGCCCGAGCGTCACGAGGCCAAACTCCGGATGCCGACCACCACGCGCGAGGTCGTTGGGTCCGAAGTTCAGCGCCGCAAGCTCCGCCAGGCTCTCACGCCGCCTGAGGGCGAATTCGTCGAGCATCTGGTCGACCGTTCGCGTCTCGCGGCACTGCTGCGAGAGGCGATCGAACGGCGGGAAGGGTCGTTTCTCCCCGTGCTCGAGCAGGTGGCGCACGCGGGGCAGCCAATCGTGCACTTCGCCTTCGATCAGGTGACCGAGGACCTCGACGGCATTCCACGTCTCCGGCCCGTCATCGCAATGGAGCCAGCGGTTTGGAAGGCCGCGCAGCCACGCGTCGAGGATGGCTGGCGTTCGCGCTAGCAGGGTCGGACCATCGCTGAGATCGAAGTCGTTCATGTGGCGGGCGAGCGGCCGTCGCAGCAGTGTGCCGATGGACCCTGCGCAGGGGAACGTGTCAGGGCCGATTGACCTTCGCGTCGTTCGCTGCTCCTGTGTCTCTGCATCCGGTTTGGCCGCCGCGACTCACTCGACCCGCGAGTCGGCGAGGAGACTGGGCCAAGCGTTACCCAAGGGAGCGAGGAATTCGCAGCATGTCGACCCAGAAAAGTGCCAACGAAGCGCAGCCGGGCTATCACGCGGCCGCGGGGGGTGCGCACCGCGGTTGGTTGCTTGCGGCGCTTGTGCTCGCAGCGGCAGCCGTCGCTTTTTGGGTCCTTGCCTCGACTGGGGAGCCGGAGATCGGACTTGGCGACACGCCGACGCGGCAGGATGTCACGAATGCCGCGATCGCCGCCGACGCGGTGTTCGACAGGACCGAGGAGGGGACGCAGAAGCGCACCGAAGAAGCCGCCATCGCGAGCAAAGAACCAGCAACGGTTCGCCCGCTGGACCCTTCGAACCCACCGCGCGAACACGTCGTCATCCGCGTCGTCGACGGGCGCACGCTGGCGCCGGTGTCGGGTGCGACGGTGGCTGCTGACCCAGATGGTACGTCGCGCTCGCAGAAGCGCTTGCTCCTGGAGCAGAGCCTGCAGAGCGCGTTCGAAGTGAACCTTCGGGCTGGGCAGGTCGCGACCACGGACGCAGAGGGCTACGTCTCCTTCAAGCTCCACGACCGCGCCGACGTGGGTGCCGCCAAGGGCGATCTCTTCGTCGCGACCGAGGTCGACTTCGACCACTCGGGCCCCGAAGGCGTGGTGTTGGAGCTACAGCCGGTCCGCCTACTCACCATCGCGGTCGTCGAGCCTGATGGTGCGCCGTGTGTCGGTGTGCCACTCGGGCTGCAGGCCATCTTTGCCCGCGGGGAGATGTCGCAGCAGTCGTCGGCGACGGCGATCGGCCGATCTGGCGAGGACGGCACCTTGGTTGTTCGGCTGGATGAGTTCCTTCGCAAGGGTGCGCCGCCGCGTTCGATGCGGGTCTACTGCACGGCTCCGGGTCTCACGGTCGCGCGCGTGCCGGTCGCGAGCGATCAGCGTACGGTGACGATGACGCTGCCCGCGCACGCCCGCGTGATCGTGCGCGCGGTCGACGAGCGCGGCCAGCCTTTGGCTGACCAACCGACGTGGTATGCGCAGCTGCACGAGCGAAACGATGGCGCGGAAACCGGCAATGAGGAGCACCGCATTGACGGCTACGCCTTCGGTGCGGGCCAGGGTGGCGAGGTCGTGTTTCCGTATGTTGGGCTCGGTCTCGATCTCAACCGATTTTGCAACACGTCGAACATCTCCTTCAACGAGACCGGTCCGGGGCCGACGCAATCTGGCCAAGAGGTTGTCTATACGTTTTCGCTCGCGGCGCAGCGGCACTTCTCATTGAAGGCGCG
>CAMBXM010000071.1 GCA_945871815.1 Singulisphaera sp. GP187 | reverse complement strand
CTGCTCTGCGGCAACTTGACTCAACAGACGTGATGCGAATCGCACAGGATCGACGCCGAGTTGCTGCAGGGTCGCGATGCGGACCGGTGCCCCGCCCGGCGAGATGTTCAGAGCGAAGTGAATCAAGGTGCTGACTGGTGAAGCCGTGGCGATGGAAATCGACAACTTGCCGTCGTCGACGAACAGGTCGTCGCCGGCGCGGCGAACCTCAGCGGCAACTGCGAGTTCGTTCAAGAGCTCGCCGGCAGTCGCACTCAGGAGTCGCTGCCTGTGGACTGCGAGCAGCAGATCGGTGGAGGCAAAGCACTCCCACATGAAGTGCAGCATGTCGTCTGCGGCAATGCCTGGGCCATCGAGGTCGGCAAGATCGGCGATCTCCGCGCGCTCGACGCGGCACGGCCCGCGAAACGCCACCAGGGCGTCGCCGGCGAGTCCGGTCTCCGCGAGGATCCAGTGCGCGCTCAACTGCGAGCCGTCGTAGGCAATCCGGCGGTCGATCCAGTGAGTAATCAAGGCTTGCCCTTTTGCTTCTGGAACTCGGACCACCACACTCGAATCCAGTCCTCACCGCCAAAGTCGAGGTCCTCGGCCGGTCGAGCATGCTCTCGCCGCAGACAGTGAGCGAGCGCTTCGCGCGCCGGCATCGCCACAGGGGAGTAGTAGGGATCGCCGTCCAGAGCCATCCGGACCAGGAATTCAGCCGGTGCGATACGCTGCCAAGCTTCTCGACCTGGGAACGTACAGATCTGCACAGCTCGATCTGGATCCAGCTGCCCGCAAAGATGCACCAAGCGGAGACGCAGGGCATCGTTGTCCTCGAATGTCGGCTCGCCGGCTGCGATCTGTTCTGGGGAAGCTGCCAGCATCGCAAGGAGCACTGGCACAGAATCCGAACCGCCGGAACGATGAAGTTCTTCGATGGCGCGTATGCGCACTTCGATCAACTCAACGTTGCGGCCAGCCGCAGCGTCGATCACAGCCCACTGCAGCGCATGGTGCAAGGCCGAGCGCAGAGCCGCCTGTGCTGCGACTCGCATGTCGGGTTGCTGCTCATCGCGCACGGCATTCGATAGATCCGCGACAAGAGCAAGGCGCTGGCTCCAGTGCGGCAGTGGCCTCGCGGACAGGACTCCCAAAGCGGCACCGTAGAGCGCGCGCTCGTCCTCGCTGAGCGGACCGCCCGGAGGAGTGCGTTGCGCTGGGCGCATCGACGTGAAGCGTTCGAGTGCCTGGGCCCCGTCCGCGGGCGGTTCGAGTTGGAGACCACGTTCCACGAGCCCCGTGAGGAGGTCGACGCCGACGACTTTGGCAATAGCGGCAATGCTGTCGAGAGCGACGATGCGATTGAGCGGCGCGGGATCCAGTTCGGCAACGCGCACCAGCCGTTGGGCCGTGTCGGCACACCGCAGCAAGTTGCTTCCTGCCTTCTGGCCAACAACACCGATCAATTCGCGGACGTAGGATGAGGGATTCTCCAGCTCACGATCGACCCGTTCACCGAACGTCCAGAAGAGGATCGGCCTCAGCGGCAGCAGTAGGGTCCAACGGGCGATGCCCGCAGTGGACTCAACCCCGGTTCTGTAGATCAACCGCTGGTCTGGTCCGGTGCCCTCCACGACTACTGCGGAATCAAGGTCGCGAACCACCATTCCGTAGGTCAGGTTCGACACGGAACACGCGGCGATGCACAACACAATCGCCAGCACAGACGCGAACGTCAGCGACGAACGAAATCCTGAATGCAGCCGTGTTGATGGCTGCGCCTGCGCAGAGCCCGTGATCATCGCGCCCAATGCTCCTGCCACGAAGCCAGCATGTCCGCACGCACTGCGGCATCGAGTGCCGCAGCGACAGAACAGGGCTCCCCGTGCCCCGAGAGTTCGCGCAGCACCTCGTGCATTGCGACGAAGGCGAGTGCGTCCGGCTCGACTCCCATCGTCGGCAACAACAACACTGCCGCCTCGGCAGGTAGCAATGCCGCGGTGCGCCGAGCACCTGCGGCACGCACGGTGGGATCCGGATCCGACAGAGACATCGCACAGAACTCGGGAAGCACAGATCGATCCACCTTCGCTCGCGCAACTCCAGTGCGGCGCAGCGTGGGATCCGGATCGGACACGGCAATCGAACACGCCCTCGCAGCGATGGACGCGTCCAGTCGGAGCAACAACTCGAGCACGTGCAGTCGATGCGCTGGTTCCTGGGCCCCGCGCAAATCAGCCAGCAGATCCCGAGTACGCACCGACCGTGCCCTGGAGCGAGTCGAAACCGCGTTCTCAACCCACGAGACGTCCTCGCTGCGCTCGCGCACGAAGGTCGCGCCGGCCGGTGTATCTCGGAGTGACTGCAACGCCGCTTCCGCGGCAACCGCATCGCCTTCGAGCCACGTGAGCTCGGCCAATTCGAACCAGAGCCCCGGCCCGAAAGCGGTCGCGTGCGCGTCGCGTAACGCCTCCAGTTCGACGATGGCTTCCCGACGGCGACCGAGATCACGAAGCACCCCGGCGCGAGCCGCTAGCAAACCGGGGTCGTTTGACGCCCGCCGAGCGGCGACCGACAGGACCAGCAAAGCCTCGGGCAAGCGTTCTTCGGCATCGAGCAGTGCCACCAGGGCAAGTGCCACCGTAGTTGGTGTGATCGAGGTCGCCAGCTCATTACGCAACTCGGCTTCCGTGCGCGCCACGGCAGCTGGCATCTCCACACGTGTCGGCGGCATCAGACTCTCGCTACCGCCGCCGAAGGAGGACGACGGCGCGACGTCTGGCGTCGCGCAGCCTGCGAGCACGAGTCCGAGGATCGCAGTCGCCGTTCGTGGCATCCCCGGCAAGTTGTAGCCACGAGCCTCCACAGTGCACCCTTGTTTTCAGGCCGCGATTGGGAAAGGTGCTCGAATGCGAACGCCGACGATCGAACCCAGCATCCTGATCGCTGCCCAGAAGGTTGCGATCGACAGCGTACTGCGCGCTGCGGCGACGGCGACGACGCGCGGACGCCCTCGGAACGCACGAACTGCTCGGCGCAAGGACGTCGGCGATTTCGTGACCGCGATCGACCTCGCCTGCGAACGCATGCTCAAGAAGGAACTCGCTGCCGGCTTCCCAGAAGCAGGATTCCTCGGCGAAGAGACTGCATCCAGAGCGCTCGAACGCGACTTCGTTTGGGTCGTGGATCCGATCGACGGCACCAGCAACTTTGCGAACCGCTTGCCGCAGTGGTCCGTCGCAGTCGCCTTGGTCCATCGAGGATCACCCGTCGTGGCCGCCATGTGGTGCGAACCGGAAGGCGCGCTCTACACCGCAATCCGCGGCTTTGGTGCCCTGCGCAACGGCACACCGTTGCCGAAGGCAACACCGCGGTGGGATGACGGCTCGATCGTCGGCTGCCAGTGGCACCGCGGACAACAGCAGATGCAGTTCCTAGCAGCCTTGCAGCGCGACGGCGCCCGGATCCGCACCTTCGGTTGCACAGTGGTGCAACTGGTCGATGTCGCCTGTGGCCGCCTCGATGGGAATGTGCAGCAGCAGGGCCGGGTCTGGGATATTGCCGCACCGGGCTTGTTGCTTGAAGAAGTCGGCGGGCTGCTCACCGACTGGCGAGGCAAGCCGGTGTTTCCGCTCAAGACGCTCACCCAGGGACACCTTCCGACCATTGGAGCCATGCCCAAGGTACACAGCAAAATCGTCGCACGCATGCGCTCGCAGCGCGTTGTCGTTCCGTCCAGGTAACATACCCGCCAGCCGGTACGACGACCGACTGGGAGCATGCGCGCCGCCGGGGATCATCAGGAAGCTTGGCCCTGCTTTTGCGTGGATGAGTGTCAGAGGGTTGCTATCCTGCCGCCCTCGAACACTCGGCCAGCCAGGCCAACCTGGCCGGCACCCTTGGAGCAATCGATCATGAAGAAGCTCGTTCTTGCAGGCCTTTGCTGCGCCGGCGTCCTCGCGCTGCTGCCGCAGACCGGCAACGCCCACGGTGGTCAGTACCGTGGCCCTGGCGACGTTGTCCCGCCGAACCCCGGTGGCGGTCGTGGCGGTGGCCCTGGTGGCCCCGCAACTCCTGGCCCCGGTGGCCCCGCGACCCCTGGCCCTGGCGGTCCTGCAGCGCCTGGCCCGGCCGGGCCGGCGACAGGCGGGCCAGCGGGCCCCGCGGGCGGCAAGGGCCCAACGACTGGTGGTCGAGGCATCCAACTCGAGGACGACCTCAACCTGTGGCAGTTCTGGTGGGAGTTCAACAAGGACCCGTTCATCCGCCTGCGCGACGCGATCCACAGCAGCACCGCAGTGTCGGGTAGCGACGAGTTCTATCTCGGCGCCACCCGCAAGGTCGATGCCCAGGACACGATGAGTCCTTCGGAAGAAGATCGACTCAACGTCATCCTTCCGGCATTGAAGAAGGCGATCGACTCGACCGATGACCGCGACATCACGTCCTCGTGCATGGTCGCGATGGCCAAGGTCGGCCGCAACCACAGCGAGTTCCGCCTGCACGACGTGTTTGCCGAGCGCTTGAAGCGCGGCGACCAGGAGATCCGCGAGACAGCGGCACTGTCCTTCGGCATCGCGGCACTGCCCGAAGTCGAGAACATTGACCTGCTGGCGGGCTTGGCTCTCGACAACGAAGTCGGCCGAAAGGCGGGCAGCGGTGGTGAAGTCAATGACCGCACGCGCTCCTTCGCCTGCTACGGCCTGGGTCTCGTCGCCCATGCCAACGCCGACGTGACCCTGAAGCGCAAGGCTTTCGACGCTCTCCGCCAAGTCGTGGACGACGACAAGAAGAGCAGCCGCAACACCAAGGTTGCCGCCATCACCGCCATCGGGCTGCTGAACGCATCGCCCACGGGCCCCACCGCGACTCCGGTAACCGGCACAGAGACTCCTGCAGCTCCGGGCAGCGAAGACGGCCGCGCCCTGGTCGCCGAGGCTCTGAAGTGCCTTGAGGCTTACTACAATCGAGAACTCGGTTCGGGCGAGCAGGTGCTGCAATCCCATGCCCCGACTTCGATCGCCAAGCTTCTTGGTCGCGATTATCCCGACTCGAAGGTGGTCACCGACTACAAGAAGATGTTCTCCAATGACCTCGCCGACAAGGGCAAGGTGAAGCGCAGCAGCAACGACATCCCCCGCTCGTGCGTTTTGGCGCTTGGCCAACTCTGCAGCCCGATCGACGACGAGAAGTCGGCCGACTTCGAGTTCGGCAAGCAGTTGCTCGAGACCTGGAAGAGCAACAAGGATCTGCAGACGAAGTACTTCGCGATGCTGGCATTGGGCCAGATTGGTGGCAAGTGGTGCCGGTCGCAGCTGCTCAAGGAGTTCGACAAGGCCGGCAAGGCCATCGAGCGCCCATGGGTCGCGATGGCGATGGGCGTCTACTCGTTCAAGAAGTACGAAGCCGATCAGGCCGCAGGCCGCACGATCGAGCTCGAAGAGGAGTTCGGCCGCACGCTGCGCGCCGGCCTCGCGGACGTCAAGGATCCGAGCGCCGTCTCTGGCCTTGCGGTCGGGCTCGGCCTCATCCGTTACGAAGCAGCTGCCGACGACCTCCGCGACCTCTTGGTCAAGAACCGAGGCAAGGATGACCTCGCCGGCTACCTCTGCATTGGGCTCGCATTGATGGGCGACAAGCGCGCGATGGTCGACATTCGCGACATCGCCGAGAAGGCACTGCGTCGCCCCGAATTGCTGCAACAGGCAGCAGTTGCACTGGGCAAGCTTGGCGACAAGGGTGTCGCCGACGAACTGCAGAAGCTGCTCGGCGATGGCGATGCCACGCTGGCCACTTTGTCGGCAGTCGCTTCGGCGCTTGGCTTCATCGGCGATCGCCGCACGATCGAACCCTTGAAGCGCATGCTGCAGGATGAGCGCCTGACGCCGCTGTCGCGTGCGTTCGCAGCGGTTGCTCTTGGCGGCGTCGGTGACAAAGAGAAGCTGCCTTGGAACAGCAAGATTGGCGTGAACATGAACTATCGCGCCTCGGTCGAGACGCTGACGGACAAGACCGCCGGCATCCTCGACATCCTCTGATCCAGCAGCGCAAGTCGCAGCCGCCCGCCGCGGTTGCGCTACAGCGGGCAGTTGCGACACGCAACTGCCCGCTGTCGTTTGCGGAGGGTGCTAGCGGGAACCGGACCGAACGCACCGCAGCACGGAGGCTGCGTTTCACTGTGACAGCAACTTCTCGCAGTCGCGGCACCTGCATTGAGGAGACAGTCGGGGAGTGCCATTTGTGGCCCTCTACGACGCGGTGCCGAATGTCGTTGAGGACACCCATCCCCCGCAGCCGTAGCTCATGGCCGAGGAAACGTTGCTTCGCCGTTCACTGTCAACTACCGGCCGGCCGTTCTGACGCTTGCTGACGGCGAGCGGGGCGCCTGCGACATCCTGTAGCCGAACGCCAACGCGGCCAATAGCCCCACACTGGCGGCCGCAACTGCAACCCAACCATTGCGGCGCGCGACTGACGATGCTCTGCGGATTGGCTGGAGCTGCCTTTCGAGTTCGGCACGTTGGCTCACCAGCAGGGCCAAGAGCTGCTCCTTCGGTGAGAGCCTCATGGCAGCTTCAAACTCCAAGTCCGCGCTCTCCAGTTCCCGTAGCGACCAACGGGCCACGCCACACAGATACCGGAGGTAGGCACTGTCTCCCCGACTGCGCTCCGCCGCTGCGATCGTAGAGCGCGCATCCCCACGACGGAACGCGGCGTAAGCGGACGCCTCGGTGCTCTCCGTGGCTTCATCGCCCTGCATGACAACGAGGACCGCTCCGCCACGGGAATCGACGTACGAACCTTCCAGCAAGCTGTCGAGCCGCGGGCGATCATCGCAAAGCACATCGTCGTCGTCGCCGCGAACAAACGTAGTCCACTCCGCAGCGGTCGCTGCCGCGACGACCCGCCGCCATATGGCGAGGTCTCGCGATCCGAGGGACTCACTCCCGAACTTCCACTCGCCGATTCGCTTTGCGTCGATTGTGCCACCACGACGAGCGATGAGGAGCATGTTGCGCGAGTTAGGAACGTGCATCGCGGCAACGCTGTCGAAGACAACGGCCATCGTACGGGCAATCGCAGTGAGAACCGGATCCGCTGCGTCAAGCCCACCGACGTTGCACGCCACAACACCGCCGGGCTCGAGCCGCATTGCGCACTGTTCGAAGAACTCGCGGCTCGCGAGTTGTCCCGGGATGTAGACCTGGTGACTGTAGGCGTCGATGTGGATTGCGTGCCACTTGGCGTGGGATCGAGCCACGAACACCCTGCCGTCCATGTCATCCACCACGACACCGGCTGCCCGTGTTCCGGGGAAGAAGGCGTCGCCGAGTTCCACGACCATTGGATCAAGTTCGACTGCATCTACTGTCGCGCCGGGATGAACGCCTGCGTAGATCCGCCGGATAGTCCCAGCGGCATCGCCAATCGACAGAGCGCGCATTCTATCGGGGCGACTACCGTCGCCGGCCACGATGGGCGCGATCGCGTGGAAGTCATAGTAGGAGCTTGGTGGCTGCCCTTCGGTGCCATCACTAGTCAGTACAGCATCGGCAATCGCAACGGACTGGTAGGAGTCGAGGCCTTCGTTGATCTTCAACTCGGTGCGCGCAGCAGCACCATCGGTCCCAGGAACCCGAACGACGCGTAGATATTGGTAGGCGGATTCCCGCTCGGCAAGCAACTCCTGCCCAGCCAACGGAGGCCGCAGAGGCCCCATTGGTACGATGGAAAGTCCAAAACACGCAGCGCTGACTACAAGCGCTGACGGGGACGCAATCAGCACTGCCCTGGCGACGAGTAGCAAACCCGAGCAAAGGAGTAACGTGACGCGACAGCCGCACGTCGGCACCAGCCAGTGTGTAGCGAGGAAGGTGCCTACTAGACTTCCCACTGTTCCCGCTGCCGAGATAACACCAGCCGCACGACCAAGACTCGCCCCGCCGTGCGCGGCGCCGACCACCAGGCCTGGAGTCACAGCGCCCAGAACCCAAATGGCAGGCGCGAACAACACAATCGCCGCAACGAGCGATCCCCGCACCAGCGCGGGCATGGCTGCGTCGAGCGGTAGATCCTGAGGCAACAGCCAGTCCCCGAGTACGGGAGAGAGCCACGGCACAGCAGCAACGAAGGCGGCCGCGAACAGCAGCAGTCGGCCTAGTGGACTCCCACCTGGTCGCTCGGCCAACGCACCGCCGCTCCAGGCACCCAGCGCGAGGGCCATCAGGATGACCCCGATCACATTGGTCCAGACGTACGCGGAATCGCCGAAGTAGGGCGCCAACAACCGGACAGCCGTCAATTCAACGGCCATGCACGACACCCCGCAGAGGGCTGCAACTGCTGCGGCTCGATTCAGCGGCAGCGCGCTGCGGAGAGGGTCACTTGCCAGCACCGGTAGCCGCCGACTTGTTCTCGGGCTGCGGCACATTGACGCGGAACTCAACGGGGAACAGGAACTGAGTGTCGTACTTCTGAAGCATGCGCCGGAGCATGCTTGTGAAATCGCGGCCGCGCTTTTCCGTGATCGCCTTGTCGTTCACGACGATCGTCACCGGTTTGTCGAGGTCGACGATCGCATCGTTCAGCGACAGGATCACGGATTCGACGCCGGTGCATGTGACCTTGATGCGGTTCTGTTCTCGATCGGACTCGATCTCCACTCGCGGCTTCATTCCCTCTGGCGCGGTATGAACGGACACCATCTTCTCAATGGCCACCCAATAGGCCTTGCGGAACCGATCGTCGTTGGGCTCGATGATGATCTTCTTGCGGTTCACCACCCGCTTGGGCGTCGCCATCCATTTCTCGATCTCTGCCGCCGCAGCCAAGTAGGGATAGGCGTCCGTCGTCGTCAGGATCGTGCAGGAGGCGCCGTCAACCTTGTCGAGGCGCTCCTTCAGAGCGGAACATGCCGCGGCAGTCTCTGCCGAGGACAGCAACAAGAAGCTGGTGCCGCCGAGGCTCCCCAATCGCAGTTCATCTACTGGGATCGGGTGCCTGAGGATGACGCCGCTAAAAAGGTCTGGGAAGTGTGAGGCAAGGCGCATTGCGAAGCCCGTAGCGCCCTTGCCAGCATCGAGGAAGCGCTTCGACCGATCGACATTGTAGCTGCGCTGCGTGTCTCCGAACGACTGGATGAGCACCTCGATTCGCTGCCGCTCTTGACCCTCGGCTTCTGTCTTTGAGTAGTCGGGCATCGAGTCGAGCTCGACCTCCTTCGCCACCACGGGAATGTGCAGAATGGTGTCCCCAACGAGCGGACTCTTATCGGTCCACGTCGTGTCGAACCACTTCTTGCCATCGACCCACTCATTCTTCTCGTCGAGGCCTGGCACGAGCAGCAAGGCTCGGATGGAAGTCTCGGCCTTGTAGCTCTTGGGCACGGACAACCAGTGGGCCGGAATGCCGTCTTTTGCATCCACCTTCCGCAATGACAGACCTGCTTTGCGATCGTAAGGGATCCCGTTGGCAAAGATGACCTCGAGGTCCGGGACCGACTTCAGCAGGTCGCCGTGCTTCTCCGACTGCCGCTTCCATTCGGTCAAGAAGGCTTCTTTCGATTGGTCGTAGGTCTTTTGGGCCTTCTCGCGCGCCTTCCCGACGACGCTAGGGTCGTCGTAGGCAATCTGTGCTTCCATGAACTTGGAGAGCTTCGCCTGCAGCGACTTCTGCTCGGCTGCGGCCAGTTTCGGTTGGGGATCCTGCACCGAGGGCGTCCAGTGCGTGGGCTCGGCATGAAGCATGGTTCCGAGAGCAGCGATCGTCAGCGAGGCAAGCAAGGGCATCAGCATCTCCGGTTCCTGTAGAGGTTCCGCCGACATACAACGGGGCGTAGAGCGGTCTACGAAACGCTCTCGGGCGCAGGTTAGCGTCCGCGGGCGCGGTTGTCAGGTTGTTGTTGCAGCACGGGCTTCCCTGCCCGTCGCAAGACCAGATCGATCACGGCCCGCCGTAGCAGCGCGGCACTTGGCCTAGTGGCGAGTGCCTGCTCTGCCCACGCTAGCGGGTCCACGACAGCGGACATGAGAACGCCATCGAGGACCAGATTGGTAATCGAGGGCCCCTCGCCAAGCTTTGCATCCAGAGCAAGGCTGCGCAGAAATGCAGCCCGAGCACCGGCCTGATCGCCGCTCACGCGCAGTAGCAGTCCATAATCGTTCCAGGTCCAAGGATCGCCGGGAGCCAGTTCGAGCGCCCGCTCATACGCATGCTTCGCGCCGACCAAATCGGCGGTGTGGCGGAGAGCGAGTGCGAGGTTGGCGAAGCGGGATGCGTGCGCAGGCAAGCCGCTCGCCAAGGCGTCGAACAGCCACAGCCCTTCCGCCGTAGAGCCAGATCGCAGCAAGTCGTCCGCAATGGGCAGGAGGAGCGCCTCATCCGCAGCGAGCACCCCCGCAAAGGCCGTTGGGTCGTCGACTCGTGCAGCCCTGGCTTGGGTGACGAACTCGTGCCCATCGCCGAGGGCGGCAAGACACCGAAGGTAGGTCGGAACGGAGTCACGATCCGTCCTGTTGGCTTCGCGCGCTGCACGGAACAGCCGGCATCCCTGCAGAAGATTGCCGGCGCGGTAGGCAACGACAATGCTGCCCGCCAGCCGGTCGTCGCGATCTGGCCCCGGTGCGATTCGCAGGAAGTGCTGCAGGGCAGACTCGGCGGCAGCTGAATCCGGCAAACCGGCTGCAACTGCACGATCAAAATCGACCGCCTGCGCCGGCAGCCACGCAACGAGCAAGCCCAACGCGAGCGGCCGCATGCTCCGCAGGAGATTCACACCAGTTCGACGGTCCGATCGCCGGCGATGATCTCACCCATGCGGAATGCCGGCTCCCCAATCCCGGCGAGACGCCGCTCGACAGCATCCGCGTTTTTGGCGTCAACGATCAGCACCATGCCCACGCCCATGTTGAGCACGCGGTAGGCCTCGTCTCGCGAAACTTTGCCGCGCTGCGTGATCAACGTGCAGATGGGCAACTCAGGGATCACTTCGACGCGAATGCGCGCACTCGTGCCCTTGGGCAGTACCCGAGGAACGTTGTCGTACAATCCACCGCCGGTGATGTGAGCCATCGCGTGCAGCAGGCCATCATGAACCAGCGGCAGCAGCGGCTTCAGATAGCTGCGGTGAACGGCTAGCAGAGCGTCACCAACGGACTTGCCGCGCAATTCGACGGGCTTGTCGGTCAAGGTGAGCCCCGCGTCGGTGAACAAGACCTTCCGCGCGAGGGAGTATCCGTTCGTGTGGAGACCTGAGCTCGAGAGACCGATCAGCACGTCGCCCTTCTTGACCGCCGCACCGTCGAGCAGGTGCTCCCGCGCGACCGAACCGACAATCGTGCCGGCAATGTCAATCTCGCCCGCCTGATACACGCCTGGCATCTCCGCCGTCTCACCACCGATGAGAGCGCAGCCATTCATCCGACACGCCTTGGCCAGCCCAGAGATCACCTGGTGCACACTCGGCGGGTGCATCTTTGACATGGCGA
Source organism: Singulisphaera sp. GP187 (assembly GCA_945871815.1). Lineage (GTDB taxonomy): Bacteria > Planctomycetota > UBA1135 > UBA1135 > UBA2386 > SXPK01. Next base: position 6,694 of record CAMBXM010000071.1, on the reverse strand, counting down.
TGTAGTCCAGGAAGAAGAGTGGCCTTGCTCCTTGGACCAGGATGTCGTTGACGCAGTGGTTCACTAGGTCCTCGCCCACCGTCGTGAAGTCGCCGTGCTTAGCAGCGATCATCACTTTGGTGCCGACCCCATCCGTGGAGGCCACGAGCAGCTCGCCGTTGGCGCCAGCCGCAGCAGGATCGAACAGTCCACCGAACATGCCGATGTCGCCAACGACACCTTTCGTGAAGGTGGAACGAATGGCCTCGGTGGCGCCGGTCACAGCGGCGTACTTGAGGTCGATGTCGACCCCCGAGTCACGGTAGGCAGGCGAGGCTTTGCTCAACGTCGTCTCCGCAGCAGGTGCGCCCGGCTTGCGAGATGCCAGCACGGGCGGACCAACATCATCAGTCCAGAAGGCCCCCTGAGCAACGGTTGTCACCAAGTCGGTTCGGTCGCTGCAACCGGGTGCCGTGCTGGCCAGAGCATTCTGTTGCCGTGCCCCTCATACTCGTCGCGTGCGCAGAACCCGCGTTGCGATCCTCGGCTCGACCGGCTCCATCGGAACTCAGGCCCTCGCCATCCTCGCGGAGCACCGGGACCGCTTCGAGGCGGTCGCCCTGCAGGCGCACAGCGCCGGTGCCGCCATCGCCCAGCAAGCGCGCGAGTTCGGCGTCCCCGCCGCCTGCTTGACTGGGACAGACAGGCCCCCGGAAGCGCTACCACCTGGCACTCGCTTCCACACCGGGCAGGACGGATTGATCGCCATGCTCGATGCGACGGAGCCAGATGTGGTCCTGAACGGCATCACCGGCGCGGCGGGCCTACGCGCCTCGGAATGGACGCTCCTGGCCGGCCGTCGGTTGGCGCTCGCCAACAAAGAATCCCTGGTGCTCGCAGGGCCCTACCTGATGGGGCTCGCAGCCCGCACCGGTTCCGAGATCCTGCCGGTTGACAGCGAACACTGCGCGATCCACCAGTGCCTACGCGCTGGGCGGCGCAGCGAAGTACGCCGCATCCACCTCACCGGTTCGGGCGGGCCGTTCCGCCTCAGGGCGCTCGAGACCTTCGCCTCGATCACACCGCAAGAGGCCTTGCGTCACCCGACCTGGTCGATGGGGCCGCGCATCACGATCGGTAGCGCGACGATGATGAACAAGGCATTCGAAGTGCTGGAGGCCCACTGGCTCTTTGGACTCCAAGCCGAACAAATCCAAGTAGTGCTACACCCGCAGAGCATCGTTCACTCCATGGTCGAGTTCATCGACGGCTCCATCGTCGCCCAGTGTGGCTTGCCCGACATGAGGCTACCGATCCTCTATTGCCTTGGCTGGCCGGACCGCTTGCCGCTCGCTTTCGAGCCATTCGATCCAGCACGCTGGGCCCGGCTCGAGTTCCAGCCTGTCGAACCGGAGCGTTATCCGGCAATTGCACTGGCCTTCGACGTCCTTCGGCTCGGTGGTGATTCAGGTGCCGTGCTCAATGCAGCCGATGAGGTGCTGACACGGAGATTCCTCGACGGTGCCGTGCCCTTCCCCTCGATCGCCACGACTGCCGCCTCGATTCTGCGCGCGCGTACGCCGCGGAGCATTCTCGGGCTCCAGGATGTGCTCCGAGCCGATCGCGAAGGGCGCGATGCTGCCGAGCGGCTCACCGCGAACACCCTCAACGACCTGCACAGCGAGCGCAGCAACCGCCCATGAACGACTTCGGCAACGGCCTGCTCGTGGCCCTCGGCATCGGCATGCTGATCTTCGTCCACGAGTTGGGTCACTACCTCGCGGCGCGCTGGATCGGTGCACGGGTCGAAGTTTTCTCCCTTGGCTTCGGCCCGCGCCTCCTCGGCTTTCGCCGCGGTCCGACCGACTACCGACTGTCCCTGATCCCGCTTGGCGGCTACGTCGCCGTCGCCGGCCAGGATCCGGACGACCACCAACACCTTCTGGAACACAGCCTCCAGGACAAGTCCGTCGGCCAGCGGTTCTTGTTCTTCTGCGGTGGGGTCGTGATGAACCTGTTGTTCGCGCTGGTCGCCTTCCCGATCGCCTTCGGCAATGGTGTCAGCTTTCCGGCGCCGGTGATCGGCAACGTGGCGCTCGGCGGCGCCGCCTGGGAAGCCGGCCTTCAAAGGGGCGACCGCGTGCTGGCCGTGCACGGGAAGTCGATGTACTCGTTCGAGAACTTGGTCGTCGAGATCGCCCTCTCGGGTGGTCGACCAGTTCCGATGCTCGTCGATCGGAACGGCGAGCCGAGAGCGATCGAAGTGCTCCCGCGCTACAGCGCGACCGATGGCCTGTACGGCGTGGGCATCGAGATGGCGGTGAGCGAGGCACCGACCACGCTCGTGATCGCACCAGGAGGCCCGGCCGCGCTCGCAGGATTCGAGACGGGCGATGAACTTCTGCAGATCGACGGCAAGACCGCGACGATCGACGGGCCCCCAGACGACGAAACACAACTGCACCTTCAAGAGGGGAGACCGGTAGAGCTGCGCGTCCGCCGCAAGGCCAAGGACGGAACGGTCTCCGAGATTGCCGCGGCGGTCATGCCGCTGCCGCGCACTTCGGAGCGCGCCCTTCTTGGCGTCGAGCCATTGCGCCGTTTGGTTGGCGGAATCCGACCCGGCTTCCACGTCGTCGATCAACTCGGGCTACTTCGCAACGACGTGGTACTCGCGATCGATGGCCAGACGTTCCGCGGGCAGGACCTGAAGTCTCCCCTGCCGTCGGGCGCTCTCCGACTCCTCGTCCAACGCGGCGATCGGCGCCTTGAGCTCAGCGCCCCCGCCACCGACGAAGATCGCGCCAAGTTCGCGGACTACGTGGCCCTGCTGCCTGACTTCGAAGCCACCGCGCTGAAGCCGATGCCCGAGGGCGCTGCAATCGACGCGGGGATTGCAGCCGGGGATCGCCTCCTGTCCATCGACGGCGCTGCGGTTTCGACGTGGATCCAATTGCAAGCAGTCGTGCGCAAGGCCGGCAATCGCCCGCTGCGTGTCGAGATCGAGCAGCTGCCCGATTTGCCCGGAAGCCCAGCAAAGACACGGACCCTCACACTGTCCCCGCGGCAGCCCATTGCACACGACTACGGCTACATCCGGCAAGTGGAGCGTCTTCGCAACGAAGTGCAGGCGAGCAGCACACTCGACGCGATGCGACTTGGCAGTATCTGCGCCCTGGATCTGATCAAGCAGCTCTACGTGACGATGAAGCGACTGCTGACCGGAGAGGTCGCCGCCAGCAACCTCGGCGGGATCATCCAGATCAGCCGAGTGAGCTACCAGAACACGCAGTGGGGTCTGCCCCGCTTCCTCTACTTCCTGGCACTGCTGAGCATCAATCTCGCGTTCGTCAACGTGCTGCCGATCCCGGTCCTCGACGGCGGTCACTTGCTGTTTCTGCTGATCGAACGCATCAAGGGCTCGCCCGTCAGCGTGCGCATCTTCAACTACAGTCAGGTGCTCGGGCTGGTCCTCGTGCTGGCCCTTGTCGTGTTCGTCACCTACAACGACATCCTGCGCCTTCTGTAGTCGGCAGTGCCGGCCCCGGGCGCCACCATGGCCGCCCTGCTGCCCTACCTTCGTCTGCTGCGAGCAGGCACACTGTTCTCCCCAGCCGCCGACGTCATCGCCGGCCGGTGCATTGTGGCCCATGCCACCGGCCTTGCAGTCTGGTCCGATGGCACCGCCATGGCCGCGCTGTGTAGCGTGCTCCTCTATGCCGGTGGCATGGTCTGCAACGACGTCGCCGATGTCGCCGAGGACCGTCGGCGGCGCCCCGAGCGTCCGATCCCAAGTGGCGCGATCGCGCGCCCGGTCGCCGCGACTCTGGCGCTACTCCTGCTCACGAGCGGCGTGGCACTGTCCCCCATGCCAAGCCACCATGCTGTGATCGCAGTCTTGGTGTTGGCTTACGACTTCGCCTGCAAGCGCAACATCTTCGCCGGGGCCCTGACGATGGGCATCCTGCGGGCACTCAATCTCGCGACGGCCGCCGCGCCGGTCTGGGAGAGTTGCCCCATGCCGCTCGCCATCGCCGCGCTGTGCTACGGCGTCTACATCTTCGCGGTCACGATCCTCGGAACCTTCGAGGACGACCCCACAGTGCGCCCGCGGACCGTCGTTGCGATCCAGGCAGCGCCGATGTGGGCGGCGCTCGGAGGCCTCTTGGCCGTTCAGGACGGGCTGTGGCCCGCGCCCATGCTCGCGCTAGTGCCCATCATCGGCCTCGCCCGCCGCAACCGCTCGATCCAACGATGGGACACCAACGCCATCCGAGGGTCGATGGGCTTCCTGCTCCTCGGCACCATGGTCTACACCGCGCTCTTGTGCGCCGCGGCCGACCGCTGGTTCGAAACCACAGCGATCAGCTGCTGCATACCGCTAGCCCGCACCGTCACCAAGCGCTTGCGTCTCCGCGTGATGACCTGAGACCCGGGCGAGCCCTCAGCGAGGCTGCGGGCGGCGCGCGTTCCGCGCGGCGTCGGCCTCGTCCTTCGTCATCTGGCCCTTCTTGACCAGCTTGTCCAGTGCGCGTTGAAAGCGATCCTGGTCGGCGGCGCCGTCCACCGCGCGCGGGCCCTGCTCTGGCCGGACCTCGGCCACGAGGTGGTCCTCGATATCAGGGTGCGTCGGAGCCAAGCCTGCAACCGGCGGGCTCATGGCATCCAGGACGTTCGTGCGTGTCTTGGTTTCGAGCGACGCACTCCCGGCGCCCTCTTGCGGCAGTTGCGCCAACAGGTCACGGCGAACCGCGTCGAGGCTCTGTGCCATCGGATCTTCGCCGAGGTGTTTGTTGGTGCCGGCCGTCCCTGCCCTGCGGAACTCGTCGAGCAGCGTGCCAACGAGATTGTGCATCAGCGGTTCGATCACCTGTTCGGCGGTCGACGACGTGTTGTTCTTCAACACCTCGGTGACCAGACTCTGAACCCGCGTAATGGACTCGCGCAAGAAGTCGGCCATCTCCTGGCCAAGTCGCGAGTCGATCTGCACCTTGGCACTCGATGCGACCTTCTGCACGATGTCGGCGGCCATGCGAGTAGCCGACTCGAAGAAGTCCTTCATCTCGAGGCTTAGTCGACGGTCGCGAATCTCGCGCAGTTCGACCTCCTCCAACTCCTGCAGGGCATTGGCTGGCCCCGACAAGGAGCGCTGCCCGGCGTTGCCAAGGCGCCGCATGCGTTCGCGCTCGCGCCGATAGTTATCGAACCCGTCACCCGTTCCCTGGTGCATATCATCCCCTCGCGGTGTTGACCGCGCGATGACGAGCTATCGGCCAGCTAGCCGCCGGTCTTGACGCGCGTTGCCACCAGCCGCCGGAGATGCTCGAGTGCCAATTCGCGCGTCGGCTCGGTGCCATCGATCGCTTCGAGCTCGAGTTCGACGGCCTTCAGGATCTGCCCCACGGCGGGACCTTCCAGTACACCGGCAGCGAGAACGTCCGCACCCGTCAACAGCGCTTCGCGAATGGGCGGCAGGGCAGCGACCATTGCGGTGACCGCCTCGTGGATCGACAGATCACCATGGCTACCAAGGCAGTCGGCCCGATGGAAGGCGAGGTGCTTCTCGAACAGTGAGTCGCGCAACCAGCGTTCACGTCGGCGCGGTCGCATCTGCAACAGACTCGCCATACGAATGTGGTCGCGGCAGATCTCAACGACAGCGCGGCGCAGGACCTTCGGCGCGTGCAACCTCTCCAGTACGACTTCGGCCATCTGGGCCGACAGCACGTCGTGCCCGTCGAATCGGATGCGATCCTCAGCGACCCGAAACGTCGGCGGCTTGCCGATGTCGTGGAGCAGCGCACTCCACGCGAGGACCGGGTCATGCTCGGGCACTTGCTCGAGTACCAACGCGACGTGCGTCAGCACGCAACCCTCCGGATGGTACTGCGGTGGCTGCGGCACACCGGCCATCGCTGCCACCTCAGGCAGCAACACCGCGGCAAAGCCCCACGCAACGAACCGGTGCAACGCCGCGCCGCGGCCTGCTCCGCTGAACGTGTTCGTGAGCTCGTCGTAGACGCGCTCGGGCGAGAGTCGCAGCAACTCCGGCGCCAGCAACTGAGCTGCCGAAAGCGTCTCGCCTTCGACCTCGAAGGACAGTCGCGCGGCGAAGCGCCATAACCGCAGCAACCGCAAAGGATCTTCGGAGAGTCGGCGCGATGCTGGCCCGATCGCCCGCAGGAGACGTCGATCCAGATCGGCCAGACCACCCAACGGATCGATGAGCGTTCCGGTCACCGCGTCGGCGTAGATCGCATTGCAGGTGAAGTCTCGGCGCACAGCGTCGATTGCCAGATCGCGAACGAACTTGACGCGATCCGGGCGCCGATGGTCGGTGTAGTCCGCTTCCGCCCGAAGCGTCGTGACCACCACCGGTACTGGCAGCCCCAACAGGCGGCACGCTCCGAGGTGTGCATCTTGCAAGTCAGCCTCGGGCAGGACGGCTGCGACTTGCTCTGGCAGCAAGTCCGTGGCGACATCGAAATCACGCACCGTCGTCTGGAGCAGCAGATCGCGCACCGTGCCGCCGACCAACCAAGATCGACCACCAGCAGCTGCAAGGCGCCGGAGCACGTCGTGCACTGCGATTGGGATCTGCGCAGCGTCGAGCTTCACTGCAGGCATGCCGGTCACCATACTGTGCGTATGCACGCTGAGCGTTCGCAAACGCAAACCGACGAGGGGTTCCAAGACCCGTCGCTGCCGGCTCGAC
>CAMBXM010000070.1 GCA_945871815.1 Singulisphaera sp. GP187 | reverse complement strand
GTTCGGGTGATCAAGCGATCCGGTTCTGCAAGCAGCACGGACCGCGAGAAATCACTTCGCGGGCATGGAGCCCGTGACCTTCGACTTCTTGTCGCCGGCCGGCATCCCGTCGAACTTCGTCATGCAGTTCTTGCAGCAGAAGCCGACAGTCTGGCCGTCGAACGTCGTCGTCGGGCAGTCGCTCGTGAGCGCCTCGCCCGAGACGGGGCACTTGGCGTTCATGGCCTTGCTGTTGGTCGTGGTGCTCGTGCTGCTGCACGAAGCGAAAAAGAACAAGGACGCGATGACAACACTGGTGCGGATGAGCTTCATGTATGGATTCCTCGGCTGCTGATGCTGGCCCACGACGATGCTGGTGTCCAGCGCGGCGGGCGCAGAAGTGCGCGTTGGTCGTGCCCAATCCCCGGGCTTCAGAGTCCCCAGTGGGTCGGTCGAGCGGTTCAGACCAGGTACTTGATGGCGAGGAAACCGCCGATGCCCATGGCCGCGACGGCAAAAGTGATCCAGCCGAGGTGCTTGTCGAGGACGCGCTTCACCGGCTCGCCGTAGCGCCACAGCATGAAGGCGACGAGGTAGAAGCGCGCCGAGCGTCCGATCACGGAGGCCAGCAAGAACATCGGCAGGCTGATGTCGCAGATGCCGGCTGTGATCGTGATGACCTTGTAGGGGATCGGCGTGAACGCGGCGACGAACACGATCCAGAAGTTGTACTGCTCGTACTGTAGCTTCACTTTGTCGAAGACCTCCTGGGTGAAGCCCGGCACGTAGGTGAAGAAGAACTCATCGAGTCCGGTGGTGTCCCACAGCAGCGCCCCGATGGCGTAGCCGGCGAGTCCACCGAGGACCGAGGCCACGGAGCACCAGAACGCGAACCGGAATGCTCGCGCGCGATCGCCGAGGCAGAGTGCGATCAGCAGCACGTCTGGCGGGATCGGGAAGAAGCTGCTTTCGGCGAAGCTCATGACCGAGAGAGCCGGCGTGCCGTAGGGCGTGTCGGCCCAGTGCATCACCCAGTCGTAGAGGCGCTTGAGCGGGCCGCGGCGCGGCGGCTTTGTGGGGTCGGACGGCTTCGATGTGGGCGATGAGGAGTTCACGGTGTGCTAGGGCGGCGTCAGCTTGCGGCGGTGATCTTGTGCACTTCGAGGGTCACGGGGCCCTCCTCGCCGCGCGTGTTGATGCGCGGTGTGGCGAGTACGTTCCAGAGTCCTTGGTGGTTGCGCAGTTCTTCAAAGCGCGCCGCCGCACGTACCACGCGCGCCGGCAAGAGTTGACCGTCGTGCACGAGCCGTACGCGCAGGTCGAGGCCGCGGGTGTCGTTCTGCGGCGAACCGACGAGGCGAACTCCCGAGGTCGAAAAGCGCGCGCGGCGATGGCCCGGGCCGAACGGAGCGAGCATCTCGAGCCGGCGCACGGACATGGGATCGTACTCGGAGAAACTCGCGTTGCCGTCGCTCGGATCGCTGACGTCGCCGCCAGGATTCAGGCGGCAGACTTCGAGAAACGCCTCGCGGAAGGCCTCGAAGCGGTTCCGGTGCACTTCGAGACCGACGGCGGCAGCGTGGCCGCCGTGCGAATTGAGGAACTGACCGCAGGCGGCGAGCGCATTGCGCAGGTTCAGGCCCGATTGGCATCGACCGCTGCCGCGCCCGATGTCGCCTTTCCAGGCGATCAGGATGGCCGGCTTCCCGGTCGACTCGGTGACGCGGGCGGCGACGATGCCGAGAACACCTGGGTGCCAGTCGTCACCAGCCAACACGACTGCGGGGCCAGTTTCGCGTGCTGCCAGCGCCACTACTTCGTCCTGCAGTTTGCGTTCTACCTTGCGGCGTTCGTCGTTGTGCTTCTCCAACACCTTCGCGGCCTTTTGGGCTTCGATGATTCCTGGTGCGCACAGCAATGCGGCGGCGTCGAGGGCGTGGCCGACGCGGCCCGCTGCGTTGATCAAGGGTGCGATGCGAAACGCGATGTCCTCGACGTCTGGCGAACGGTTGGACAAGCCCGCGGAATCGAGCAGTGCACGAATGCCTGGGCTCCGGCTCTGCGCCAGTGCCCGTAACCCGTGCCATACGAGCGTGCGGTTCTCGCCGCGCAACGGCGCCACGTCCGCGACCGTGCCGAGGGCGGTGTAGCTCATCGCATCGAGCAAGAAGTCGCTGAACTCGGGGCTTTGCAACAGCCCGCGCGTGAGCGTGTCGGAGACGGCGGCGGCGAGGCGGAACGCGACGCCGACGCCAGCGAGGTCGCGGTCGGGGTAGCCGGCTCCCGCAAGACGCGGGTTCAGCATCGCGAACGCCGGGGCCACGTTCTCACCAGTGCCGTGGTGGTCGGTGACGATGACGTCGCAGCCGCTCGCTTGGATGCGGCCGATCGACTCGCAAGCGTTGGTGCCGTTGTCCACCGAGACGACGAGCTTGGCATTGGCCTTCTGGATCGCCTCTTCACTGGCGCGCGAGAACGAGTAGCCGTCAGCGCGAGCCGGGATGTGCGGCTTCACGTCGGCGTGCAGCAGACGGAAGAACTTCGTCAGCAAGACGGTGCCACTAATGCCGTCGACGTCGTAGTCGCCGTGGATCAGGATCGTCTGCTGGTGCCGCAGTGCATGCTTGATGCGATCGACTGCGCGCTGCATGTCCACGAAGGCAAAGGGGTCGTGCAGGCCGCCGAGTTCGGGGCGCAGAAACGTCTTCACTTTGTCCGGGGTGTCTTGCCCGCGGGCTAGCAGTACGCGCGCGACGATGCCGGGCAACCCGAGAGTCTTCGCCAGGGCGCCCTCGCGCGGGTCGGCGGGCTGGGCGTTCTCGGCGGGGGGGGTGCGCTGCATGAGCGCGCAGATGGTAGCCGTGACGCCGTGGATGCCCAGCGTCGATCCCAGTGACCGCCGCGGCAGTTTGCTGCCTGCGACCTCGTCGCGGCACGGTAGGATCCGCGGCCCGCCGATGGTCGACACCACTGCCGAACGCGCCGCGGCGCTGCGCAACTTGCCCGCAGTCGAACGCCTGCTCCAGAGCCCCGAGTTGGTCGGCGAACCCCGCGCGCTCGTGGCGCGGTGCGCGCGGGCGATGCTCGACGACGCACGAACGCAGGTTCTCGCGGGCGAACTCGATGGGGCAGCCCTGGCGGCGCGCTTTGGTGGTGACGGGGCTGTGCAGGAGCTTCGCCGGCGCATTGCCAGCGCCCGAGAACGGCGGCATCGCCGGGTGTGCAATGCCACCGGCATCGTGTTGCACACCGGGCTCGGCCGCGCGCCTCTGTGCGAACTCGCCAAAGAAGCGATCGTTGAAGCGGCCGGCTACGCGGTCGTCGAGGTTGATCCGGGCACGGGGCAGCGCGACCAACGAGAGCTCGCAATCGCGGCCCTCTTGCGCGAGCTCACCGGTGCTGCTGGCGCCCTGGTCGTCAACAACAACGCCTCGGCGACGACGCTGGCCCTTGGAGCCCTGTGTTCGGGCCTCGAAGTCGTGGTGTCGCGGGGCGAGCTTGTCGAGATCGGCGGTGGCTTCCGCATTCCCGACGTGATGAAGCGCGCCGGTTGCCACATGGTCGAAGTGGGTGCGACCAACAAGACCCACCTGCACGACTTCGAGAACGCGATCACGGCACAGACGCGCGCCTTCCTGAAGGTGCATCCGAGCAACTTCCGTATCGAGGGCTTTGCTGGCGTGCCGCCGTTGCACGAACTCACGAAGCTGGCGCACAGTCGCGGACTGATCGTCATCGACGATCTCGGTTCCGGTCTCTTGGTGAACGCGCCGCTGCCTGGTCTCGACGGCGAACCGCGCGTGGAGCAGAGCCTCGCAGCTGGAGCCGACGTTGTGTGCTTCTCGGGCGACAAGCTGCTGGGAGGGCCGCAGTGCGGCGTGCTGCTTGGCGGCAAAGACAAGATCGCGACGATGCGCGCCCATCCGCTCTACCGCGCGCTGCGCTGCGACAAGCTGACACTCGCCGCTCTCGAGGCGACGCTGCAGACCTATCGCGATGGCGAACCGCTGCGCGAGATTCCGGCATTGCACATGCTGTCGGCGACCCCGGACGAGTTGCAGCGACGGAGTGAGGATCTCGCAGCGCTGCTGCCAGCGGGCATCGCGACCGTCGTCGCGAGTGAGTCGTTTGCCGGTTCCGGCGCCAATCCCGCGAAGCCGCTGCCGAGCTTTGCGGTTGCGCTGCGCGGTGGGGACGCGCTGCTTACACGACTGCGCGCGACCCGACCGGTGGCGGTGTTCGCGCGTGTCCACGGCGGCCACGTGCTGCTCGACGCACGCACGCTGCTGCTCGAAGACCTGAATGCGCTCGCGGCGATCGTCCGCGGCGCCATCTCCTCGTCATGACCAAGCCATTGATGAAGCGCCTGACTGAGTACGCATCCGGCTCCGGTTGAGCCGCAAAGTTGCCGCCAGGGAGCCTCGTGCAGGTTCTCCAAAAGCTGGGAACGACGGACCATCCCGATCTGCTTGCGGGCAACCGCGGCTTCGAGGATGCAGGGATCTTTCGTATCGACAGCGAACGCGCATTGGTCCAGACGGTCGACTTCTTCCCGCCGATCGTCGACGACCCACGCTGGTTTGGTCGCATTGCCGCGGCCAACGCGCTGTCGGACGTCTACGCCATGGGCGGCGTCGCCAAGACGGCGATGAACCTTGTCGGTTGGCCGAAGGATCTCGACCTCGACATCCTGGGCGAGATCCTTGCCGGTGGGCTCGAGAAGATCCGTGAGGCGGGTGCGGTGCTCTGCGGTGGCCATTCGGTCAGCGACGCGGAGATCAAGTATGGCCTGTCGGTGACGGGGCTGGTGCATCCCCAACAGTGGTGGGCCAACTCCGGCGCGCACGAAGGCGATGTACTCTTGCTGACCAAGCCGCTGGGCATGGGGCCGGTATCGACCGCGATCAAGCGACTGAAGACAGGCGTGATCGATGTCGAGGCCGCGATGGTGCAGATGGCGACGCTCAATCGCGCCGCCTGCTTGGCGATGGCGGAACTGACGGTGCACGGAGCGACCGACGTGACCGGCTTTGGTCTGATCGGCCACGCCTTCGAGATGGCAGAAGGCAGCGGCTTCGTACTCGAACTCACGGCCGCCGCGCTGCCCGTGTTCCCGGGTGCCCGCGATCTCGTTGCGAGCGGGGTGACCTCAGGTGGTTGCAGCCGCGGCAAGCAGTGGTTTGGGCCGCGTGTGAACCTCGGCGCTGGCGTCGATCCGGCGTTGGCCGACCTGTGTTTCGATGCCGAGACCAGCGGTGGGTTGTTGCTGTCGGTGCCGGCCGCGGTCATGAGCAAGGCGCAACAGCGGCTCCGCGACGCGGGGGCATTGGCGCACACCGTCGTCGGGGCCTTCCGCGCCCGCCGCGGCGACGAGCCGCTGCTGCAGCTCGCCTGAGCGTTTGCGGCTGCGCGCTCAGTCGTCCTTGAGCCAGCGCGTGCCGCTGGCGTCGAGAGTCGGCGCCACAGCCTTGCCGAAATTGCTGAAGTCGACCTTCCAGTAGATCATCGTCTCGGTGCGACCTGGTTTGCGATCGGGCAAGCCCTTCTTGATCGGCTCCTGGCCAGGCTCGACTGCTTTTTCGTCCAGGGCGCCATCTTTGCCCTCCACGACCTCGTCGTCCTCGCCGCCGCCGCCTTCGCCTTCGCCGCCGATCTGGAAGCGCACGTTCTGCAGCATTGGATCGTCCTCGTAGATCTTGGTGCGCAGCCGCAGCACCTCCCCGTTGTCGATTGCCGTGAAGATCGCAACGTCGATCGAGTAGGTCTTCTTCGGCATCTCACCGCCGAACATGCCCCCGAGCATGAACATGCCGCCGCCGCCACCCGTTGGGAGCGCGCCACCGAGTGCCAAATCTTCGGCTGCTTCGTCCGCGAGCCGCAGGGTCAAGATCGCAACGTCGCGGTCCTGTACCTTGCCTGCCTCGACGTGCACCACCTGCCGGAAAGACGCGGGCAGTTCCGCGAGTTGGGCGAACAGCAGCCGTGGCGCAACCACGAACGGGGCCGGTGTGCCCGACGCGAGCTGCGTGCCGCGCAACTTCCAGCCGGCGTCGGTCTCGACGACCATGCGCCCTGCGTGCAGCACAAACTTCGAGCCGTCGAGTTCGCCCCAGCGGTACTGTTGGTCGAAACCGCCTTCGAGGTGGGTGCCATCACCGCCGCCAATCGGCAGGTTCTGACCGCGGAGCATCGCGAGATCGACTTCTTGGTCGCTCTGGAACGCGCCGCTCTTCGCCGCCGTCATCGTGGCACAGGCACGCAGCATCATTGCGTTGGCGGCGTCGCTGCGCGCTTCTGGCAACGTCGGCGCGGTGGTGGTGGCGGGATTTTGGGCCAGTGGCGTGGCAGCAATCAGCGACAAGACAGCAGCGATGGCAATGCGCATTGGAACCTCGATGAAGGGGTATGAGGGAGCGGCCGGCACGATACGGGCTCAGTCGCAGAAAGCTCCGCATCGACAGGCGCCCGCCCAGCTACCGAGCGAACCCACGAGCTTTCCCGGCTTGGCGTCGAGGCGCGGCGTAGGAGCGCGGCCGATCCGCGCGGCCGATCAGTGCGGCTTCTTCGGCGGCGGCTCGGCGGGCTTCTGTGGCTCGATCTCGCCGGTACGTTCTTCCCGTTCCCGTCGCAGGTCCGTCAGCGTGTCGTTGATCTTCAGTACGCCGGCGATGCTGTCGTCGAACTGGAACTCCAAGTGCGGCACCGTACGCGTGTTGAGCGTGGCGCCGACTTCTCGCTGGACGAAGCCGCGTGCGCGGTTGAGCGCACCGCGCGTGGCGGCCTTCGACTTGTCGTCGCCGAGCACGGAGTAGAACACCTTGCAGATGGTGAACTCCGAGTCGAGTTCGACGCGGGTGATGGTGACGAGGCCGATCTTCGGATCGCGCAGTTCGCGCATCAGGATCTCGGCTGTGCGCTGCTGAATCTGGGACTCAAGGCGCTGGATGCGGCGTTCGTTCATCGGGGGGCAGGCTCTCAGCGCGGCGTGAAGATCTCGAGCTGGTGGTCGGACAAGGTGGCGTCCGGCCAGTCGTGCAGCGCATTCAGCAGATGGTCCATCGAACTGTTGAGCTGGGGGATATCGCTACCGGCGACGACGGCGCCAAGTGTCGCGATCGTGCAGTCATCGAGGTCTTCGATCTCGGAGATCGAGACGTTGAAGGACCGCCGCAGCTTGTCCTTCAACGCCTTCACGACACTGCGCTTGTCCTTGAGCGAGGCCGCGTAGGGGATCTGCAAAGTGAACTGAAGGACACCGATGTGCAACACGGCTGTAAGTCAGCTCCTCGTCGGAGATCCTCTTGGCGCGGGTCAGAGTGTGCGGCGCACCAGGTCGACCTGGCACACTTCGATGATGTCGCCGACGCGAAGATCTTGGAAGTCCAGCAGGGTAAGTCCGCATTCGAAGCCAGCGCGCACGTCGCGGGCGTCGTCCTTCTCGCGGCGCAAGCTCGCAACCTTGCCGGTGTAGATCACGCGGCTGTCGCGAGAGAGCCGGACCTTGGCGTTGCGCCTGACGAGGCCGTCGGTGACGTAGCAACCGGCAATGAGGCCGAACTTGCTCGACTTGAACACGGCGCGAACTTCGACGTGGCCCAGGATCGACTCGACTTCTTGCGGCTTGAGCGCGCCTTCCATCGCCGCCTTGACGTTGTCGATCAGCTCGTAGATCACGTCGTAGTAGCGGATGTCGACACCGGCGCGTTCGGCAGCCTGGCGGGCGCTGCTGTCGGCAACGGTGTGGAAGCCAACGATCACTGCGCCCGAGGCCTCGGCAAGGCTGACGTCGGTTTCGTTGATGCCGCCAAGAGCACTGTGCACGAGGTTGACTCGCACCTCAGGCGTCCGCAGCTCGTCGAGGCACTTGCGCAGCGGTTCGAGCGAACCCATCGCGTCTGCCTTGAGGATGATCTTGATCTCCTCGATGTTCCGTTCCGCCAGCTTGGCCGACAGGGTCTCGAGCGTGACCGCGCTGCGTTCGGCCAGCGACTGCTCGCGCAGCCGTCGTTGCCGGTCCTCGACTACTTCGCGCGCCTTCTTGGCGTCCTCGACGACGAACAGCTTGTCGCCGGGCATCGGCAAGCGATCGAGGCCGAACACCGTTACCGGCGTCGATGGCGGCGCCTCGGTCAGCTGGTGGCCGTGGTCGTCGACCATGGCGCGCACGCGCGAGAAGCTCTCGCCGCACACGATGGAGTCCTTGAGTCGCAACGTGCCGTCCGTGACCAGTACGGTGACGACCACGCCTTGCTCGGGCGACTGCTTGCTCTCGACGACCATGCCGCGGCCTGGTGCATCGGGGCGCGCCTTCAGCTCGAGCTGTCCGGACTCGAGCATGATGCGCTCGATCAGTTGTTCGAGGCCGGTGCGCTTGGTGCTCGACACCTCGATCACGCCCGTGGTGCCGCCCCATTCTTCGGCCTGGAGGCCCTTCACCATCAACTGCTGCTTCACCTGCATCAGGTTGGCGGCCGGCAAGTCGCACTTGGTGATGGCGACGATCATCGGCACCTTGGCTGCCTTGGCGTGGTTGATGGCTTCCTCAGTCTGCGGCATGACGCCGTCGTCAGCGGCGACGACGATCACGACGAGATCGGTCAGCTGGGCGCCGCGGGCGCGCATTGCCGTGAAGGCCGCGTGGCCAGGCGTGTCGAGGATCACGAAACTGCCCTGCTCACTCGTCACCTTGTAGGCGCCGATGTGCTGCGTGATGCCGCCGGCTTCGCCCTTGGCGATGTCCGTGTTGCGCAGCGCGTCCATGAGCGACGTCTTGCCATGGTCGACGTGACCCATGAAGGTGACGACCGGCGCGCGGAGGATCTGTTCTTCCGAAGCTGCGTTTTCGACGAGCTTCTCGATCATCTGCTCTTCGGCCTGCTTGTGCTCGACGATCTTGACCTTGCGGTCGAGTTCGATCGCAACGAGTTCCACTTCGTCCTGCGACAGGTACGAGTTGATGTTCTTGCCCGGAACCTGGAGCCGGAAGGTCAGCGTCGCAATCAAGTCGTTGACCTTGATGCCGAGCGCTTCCGAAAGTCCCTTGATGGAGACCGGCGGCGTGACCTCGATCTCCTTGCTCGGATCGAGCGTGGTTGGGACCTTGGTCCGACGGGATCCGCGCTGGGCCTGATCGCGGCCTGGGCGTTGGCCCGGGACGCTTGGGCTGCTGCGCCGTTGTGGGCCGCCAACAGGTGCGCGTGTGGCGGAGCGCTGCGATGTCTTTTGCAGGGCGGCGCGACGCAGGTCCGGGCCCGAGGCGGGCGCCGAACGACTGCGGGCGTCGCGGATCGTCTCCTGCGGCAGGTCGATGCGACCGACGACGGTTGCCTTCTTCTGCGGCACCAGCAGCTTGCGCACCGCATTGGGTGCGAGTTGGGCGGCGGCATCGGCCGCGCTGGGTGCGGCCGGTGGCGGCACGTGGGTGCGCAGCACTGGCATCGGACCGGGACCAGGTCGGCCACCGAGCAGGCGCCCCGCAGGGGCTCCGGCGGGACCGCGGCCCGCTGGCGGACGGGGCGCTGGGGTTCCTGCTGCGGGTGGCGACGAGGGCTGAACCTTGGCGATCACCGGCGCTTCTGGCGCGATCACCGGCGCTTCAACGACCGGTGCTGCCGCTTCGACGACGGCGGCAACGGGCGCTTGCCCAGATGGCACCGGCGCCGGCTCGGCCGCTGCGGCAACGCGCGAAGGCGGCTCGGCGGCAACGGGCGCAGCGGCTTGCGGCGCAAGTTCCGACACCTCGGGCGTGGCGGTAGCCCGCGCCTCGACGACTCCGGCTACTTCATGGGGGGCCGATTCGACCACGGCAGGAGCGTCGGCGACTTCCTCGTTCGGCCGCAGCGAACGGCGAAGGATGGGCTTGGTCGGCAGCTGCTTCTTGGGCAACTCCGGCAGGTCCTTCAGCTCCCGTTCCTTCTTGAGGACCTTCTTGGGCAGACCTTCGGCCTCCGCCTCGACATCGGAGTCGTCGGCGCCTGGTAGCTTCTTCTTGAGTTTGCCGGCAGCAGCATCCGCCTCCTCGGCGGGCTTGCGACGCAAGCCGTGGGCGTCCAGGCGCGCGAGAACCATCATCTCGTCGGCTGGATCCAGCACCTTCATGTGGTTCGTGATGTTCTCGAACCCCATGTCACGCAAGAGCTTCGCCAGCTCGGGACCTTTCATCCCGAGATCTTTGGCGATGTCGAATACGCGTACTTTCTTCAAGCGGTCCTTCTTGCGGGTTGGGGTCAGCGCGCGGCTTGCGCCTCAGCTGGCAGTAGTGTTCGACGCGGAATCATCATCCGGCGGAGGCGCCGATGCCGGTGGAGCGGTTCCGAGATCTGAGGCCGCCGCATTCGGGGCCTCGTCGTTGGGGGGCGGGGCAGCATCCGCTGGCGCGGCGCCGTCACCGGACTTCCCGGCAGCGGCTTGGTCTTCGGCCTCGACACTGCGGGCCAGTTCAGCCTGCGTCATGATGTCGATATCCCATCCGGTCAGCTTGCTGGCCAATCGGACGTTTTGGCCCTTGCGGCCGATGGCCAGCGACTGCTGGTCCTCGTTGACCAGTACCAGCGCCTTGCGCGATGCCGGGTCGAGTTCGATGTGTGCGACTTCGGCAGGCTTGAGCGCGTTGGCGATCAGGGCTTGCGGGTCGTCGTTCCAGCGAATGATGTCGATGCGTTCGCCGTTCAACTCGTCGATGATCGACTTGATGCGGGTGCCGCGCACGCCGACGCAGGCGCCGACGCAGTCGACCTTGCTGTCGGTGCTGTCGACCGCGAGCTTAGTGCGGTAGCCCGGCTCGCGTTCGATGCGCCGGATCTGGATCGTGCCATCGCTGATTTCGGGGACTTCGAGTTCGAACAGGGCGCGGACCAGATCGCGGTGGGCGCGGCTCAGGATGACCTTTACGCGCGGGCCGACCTTCTTGACCTCGAGAATCATCGCGCGAATGCGCTCGCCGACGTTGTACGACTCGCTGCGGACCTTTTCGGCGCGAGGCAGGATGCCTTCGATGTTGCGGCCGAGGTTGACGATCACGGTGTCGCCCTCAAAACGCTGGATCGTGCCGCCCTGGATCTCGCCGAGTTTTTGTTCGAACTCGTTGTAGATCACGTCGCGTTCGGCTTCGCGGACGCGGGTCATGATCGCTTGCTTGACCGACATCGCGAAGATTCGGCCCTGCTCCTCCATCGAGACGTCGTAGTTGCAGTCGATATCGCCCGAATCGCGGTTGAGTGCGAGTTCCACGTCGTCGACGCCGTACTTGCGCGCCAGGGCCTGAGCCATCGCCTGCTCGATTCCCTGGATCAAGGATTCTTTGTCGATCTCCTTGTCGCGGGCGATCGAATCGATGTAGCGGAGGATGTCGGCTGAGTTCGCCATCGCCTGGGTGGATCTGGGTTGGTGGGCTCGGGACCGGGACCCAAGGCTCGAACAGGCGGCAGAGTGCCCGCCCCGCGACTCACATGGTAAGTCTGGGGTCGCGGTCCGAGGGGATCCTGGGGCAGCTGCCGACTGTCCGGGCCAAAGGCTCGGCAAGTCAGGGCGAGGATGCTAGGTGCCAACACGGCGCGTGGCAAGGACGCAGTCCGCCGAGGATCGCGCAGTCGGTCCTTGTGCCCAGGGCCAGGAGCGGTACTCGATGTCACCTCGCGATGTCGATTCCTGTGCTCTCGCTGCGTCCGTTCACGGTGGCCGATGCCCCGGTCGTGGGCGCATGGCTCGACGGTCCTGGGGTCTCGTTGCCGCCTTCCGGCATGGCGGCCAAGTGGGCGGCTCGACTGGTCGGCGACCCGCGCGTCCGCGCCTGGGTCCTATTGGCCGACGCCCGCCCAGCCGCATTCGTGCGCCTGGATATTGGTCCGGACCGCGTCGCTGAACTGACCATCGCTGTGGCCGTGGGGCACCGGCGCCGAGGACTTGGTGCCGCGGCGCTCGAAATGGTGCTTGCTCAGGCAAAGGCACTGCGGGTGCGCCGGGTCCAAGCCATCGTCGATGCGGCAAACCAGGCGGCACAGGCGTTCTTCACCAAGGCAGGCTTTGAAGAGGGTTCGGCGGACAGTGGCTCCACAACCTTCTTGCGGTGGATTCACGAGGCCGATGTTCGCGTGCTCGAACTCGAGAGCTGAGAGCGGGGAGCGATGCAGCGCCGCGACCGAATCCCTCACCCCCAGCAGCCCCGCCCGGCCCCGATCCCGGACGGCTCCGTCGTGCAGCTCAATGCGCGCGCTACCTCGCTGTGGCGCCGTGGTCAGGCTTGGTACTACGCCGACGATCTCGTCGGACCCGTAGCAGGTGCCGCACTCGTCCGTGTCTACGATTTCGAAGGGCGGGCCTGCGGGCTCGGGTTCACTTCGGTCACCAGCAAGCTGGCGCTGCGCGCCTGCGGCACCTGGAGAGAAGGGCCGCTGCCAGACCGCATCGAGTTCTTTGCCGCTCGACTGCTGGCGGCGATCGAGCGCCGGGCCGGACAACTAGGCCCCGAAGACGGCGCCCGACTGGTGCACGGCGAAGCGGACGATCTCCCGGGCCTGGTCATCGATCGCTATGGACCGGTGCTGGTGTTGCAGACGACGGCGCCGTTCGTGGAGGCCAGCCTCGACGCGATTGTGCCGCTCTTGGTCGACAGGCTTGGTGCCGAAGCCGTGGTCGCGCGCAACGACGTGGCGGTGCGAAAGCTCGAGGGGTTGCCGCAAGAAGTTCGATTGCTGCACGGCAAGCGCATCGAGCAAGTCGTGATCGTCGAGGACGGGCTGCGGCACTTGGTCGAGCCGTTCACGGGACACAAGACCGGCTTCTATCTCGATCAGCGCCCGGCGCGGGCCTTGGTGCGTGAACTCGCCAAGGGCAAGAGGGTGCTCGACCTGTTCAGTTATCAGGGCGGCTTCTCGCTCTCGGCCCTCAAGGGCGGCGCGCAGTCGGCGTTGGCGATCGACCAGTCGGAACGCGCGCTCCAACTTGCCCAGCAGGGTGCGGAGCAGAACGGCCTCACCGGCTTGCAGACGGAACGCGCCAATGTGTTCGATTTCTTGCGCGGGCTCCGCGAAGGCGATCGCCAGTTCGACTTGATCGTGTTGGACCCGCCGGCGTTCGCCAAGAGCAAGCGCGAACTCGGCGGCGCGCTGCGCGGGTATCGCGATCTCAATCGACAGGCGCTGCGGTTGTTGGCTCCATACGGGTGGCTCGTGACGTGTTCGTGCAGCCACCATATGTCGCTGCCCGCCTTCGAAGACACGGCGAGGCAGTCCGCCGCAGGCTTGCCGTTCAAGGTGGCACTGCACCAGCGCCTCGGTGCGGGCTCGGATCACCCCGTGTGGCTGTCGATGCCGGAATCCGAGTACTTGAAGACCTTGCTGTTGCGGCGCATGGACTGACCAAGCTCTTGCAATGGCAGAACTCGAACTGAACGTCACAGTCAATGGCGAGCCACGAACGCTGTCGTCGCCCGCGACGATTCGTGACCTCGTCCTGATGCTCGGATTTCGTCCCGAGCAGGTTGCCGTCGAACGCAACAAGCAACTAGTGCGTCGCCAGGAACATGCCACCACGCAACTCGCAGACGGCGATCACATCGAAGTCGTGACGTTTTTTGGCGGCGGCTGATCGCAAGCACTCCGAATTGCTGCTCGGCGTCATGTCCGCGGCGGGCGAGCTGCGGGTCTCCCAATGGGACCAAAGCGTGCTAGGGTCTTGATGGACTCGCAGCCTCAAAAGGGCTGTTCATGCTCGCCTCACGGCTGTCGCAGCCGGTTATTCGGAGACTCTTCCATGCTGCTTCGATCCATGTCGTTGCGCCGATCCTTCGGGCGCACGTTCCGTTCTATTGCGAAGGCAGTGCCTTCGACCATTGCTGCGACTGCGTTGGCATTGTCTGGGCTGGCTCAGGCTCAGGCGCCCTCGTACGGCCCCCCTATGCCACCCAATGGGTTTCCGTCGCACTACTCGGATGGTCAGGGCCAGTCCTTGTCGCTGTGCCTCGCCAATCCCGCGATGTGTCTCTTGGACACACCCGTCGCCGATCCGACCCCAGGGGTTGCCTTCCCGGCGAACTATCGCGGCACGTTCCCCGACGAGTGCTTCTACTGGGTGGGCGAAACGTCGATGCCGACGGCCCGCGGCGGCCAGGCGCTGCTCGTGATGGCGCTCGAAGCCTCGTTCAGTACGGGCATCGTGTTGCCAGGGGATCAGACAACGTTCGCTCGCATGCGCCTGCGCATCGACAACCTTGTCGCGGGCGAGACCTATCACATCACGCACCCGTATGGACAGATCGACCTCGTCGCGACGGGTTCGGGCAATCGTGCGATCAACTACACCGATGACCTCGGTCTCGTGCCTGGCAACTTCGACCTCGCACTCGGAGGCAACATCTTCCCGTTCTTGCGATGGGATTCGGGCCTGCCGCTGCTCGATGCTCAGGGTCGAGAGTACATCGGTGACCCAAACATCGCGCACACGGTTACGGGCAGCCCGACGGGCAACAACTACTTCCGCGTCGAAGGCCTGAACGTTGGCGGCGTCGGCGTGAACTTGATCCAGACGAACTTCTTCCACGTGCTCGGCATGGTGCAGCCGCCGGCGCCGCAGCCCGCCTTCACGGCGTCGGTCGCGCGCGGTGTGGCGCCGCTGGTCGTCGGGTTCCAGAGCCAGTCGACGGGCTCGATCACGAGCCACCAGTGGAACTTCGGCAACGGGCAGACCTCGAACCTAGTCAGCCCTACCTGTAGCTACACGACCCCGGGTCTCTACACCGTCAGCCTTACGGTCACGGGCCCCGGTGGTACGCGGACACACACCGTGCCCGACATGATCCAGGTTGATGTTCCGCCGCCGCTGATGACGCTGCTCCGCTCGGACGGCTCGGGCCAGCGCGCCCGCTTTCGCGTGACCGGCGCGAGCCCTGGCTGCAAGGCGGTCCTGGTCGGCGCCAGCGGTCTCGGAACGGCTCGCTTCCGCGCCGGCAGCGTGGACTTCGTGACCGGCCTGTCGCGACCGACGGAGGAGCGTGCCCGAGTATCGACTTCGGCCGGTGGTCTCGAACTCGAGGTGCGCCTGCCCATGTCGCCACCGGGAGCGCGGCGCTCCTACCAGATGCTCGATCCGGTGAGCGGTCTCGTCAGCAACGTCGTCACCGTCACCTTCTGAGTGACTCGGGGAGCGGGTGTCGGACTCTTGTTCTGGCACCCGCTGGAGCCCACGATCGTCGCGTGGCTCCGCTCGTCGACTCGCCGCTGGTCCTAGGCCAGCACTCCTTCACCTCGCGACTGTTTCTGGGCACCGGCAAGTACCGGGACCTGGAGACCATGGCCGAGGCCCTCGCGGTATCGGGCACGCAATGTGTGACGGTTGCAGTGCGCCGTCTCCAACTCGGCGTCCCGCAAGGCAAGTCGCTGCTCGATTACTTGCCGCGCGATCGCTACGTGCTGCTGCCCAACACGGCCGGTTGCTTTGACGCCGACCACGCAGTGCGAACAGCCCTGCTCGGTCGCGAACTCGGCATCGGCAGTCTGGTGAAGCTCGAGGTGCTCGGCGATCCAGAGACGCTGCTGCCCGATCCGATCGGCACGCTGGAGGCGGCCAAGATCCTCGTCAAGGACGGGTTCACGGTGCTGTGCTACACCAGTGATGACCCCGTGTTGGCTCGCCGGCTCGAAGACGCGGGCGTGGCGGCCGTGATGCCGGCGGGTGCGCCGATCGGCAGCGGCCAGGGCATCCTCAACCCGAACAACATCCGCATCATCCTCGAACGCGCGAAGGTGCCGGTGATCGTCGATGCCGGTGTCGGCACCGCCAGCGATGTCGCCGTTGCGTTCGAGCTCGGCGCGCACGGCGTGTTGCTCAACACCGGCGTCGCGAGCGCGAAGGAGCCCGTGCGCATGGCGCGCGCGATGAAGGCCGCGGCCGAAGCGGGACGCGACGCGTTCCTCGCCGGGCGCATTCCGAAGAAGCTCTATGCCACTGCGTCGTCGCCGACGTCGGGCGTCATCGCCGGCGAATGAGCGAGCAGCAGGCTCGCGCATCGGCGCTCGGCGCGACCGCTCGCATGTTCTGCGCGGCTTTCGTGCTCGTGTTCGCGCCCGCACTCGCACTGCAGTCGTGGGCGCGCCTCGTCGGTGCCGACGCCGAGGCGATCGCGACGGACGTGTCCGTCCGGATGGGCGCGATGTCGTTCGCTGCGATCGCGCTGCTGTTGCTGACGCGCGCGATGTCGCCGGGGCCCACGCTACTGCCCCTGCGGCCGAGCCCTGTCGTGTTGCGCTTCGTGCCGTTCTATCTCGCCTGGGCCGTGTTCGCGGTCGGGTGCATCGCGCTGCTGCACGCCGTCGGTGCATCGGCGGAGCCGCAGGAACAGCTCGTCTACCTGCAGCAGCACGGCATCGGCGAACTCCGCGGCGTGGTGGTCGCGCTCGGCGTCGTCGTCTTCGGTCCGCTCGCCGAAGAGATCTTCTTCCGCGGCTACCTGCAGGAACTCTGCGTCGCATGCGTCGGTGAACGCGCCGGGATCCTCGCCTGCGCCGCGCTGTTCGGCGTCGTGCATGGCGCGGCCTATGCGTTGCCGATCGCGGTGTTCGGCTGGTTCCTCGGCGATCTACGCCGTCGTCACGGATCGCTGCTCGCGCCGTGGCTCGCGCACGCGATGTTCAACGCAGTCAGCGTGTTCCTCGTCCTCTACTGGCCTGACTTCCTCGACTGGATGTATCCCCGATGACCCCCGAGCCCCGCGAGTTTCGTGTCTATCCCGACATGGTTGGCCGCATGAAGCGCCGCGGCGATGCGATGGTCGCTGACAACGCGACCGTCGTCGGCGACGTGCGCCTGGGCCAGGACGTCGGCATCTGGTTCGGCGTGACGATCCGCGGCGACGATGCGTCGATCACGATCGGCGACGAGTGCAACGTGCAGGACAACAGCTGCATCCACGTCGACGTGGATGCGCCGCTGGTCATGGGCCGCGGTGTAACCGTCGGCCACGGAGTCATCCTGCACGGCGTGGAGATCGGCGACTATGCCCTCATTGGGATGGGCGCCATCGTGCTCGGCGGTGCCAGGATCGGCGAGTACTCGATTCTCGGTGCCGGGGCGCTGATCAAGGAGAACGCGGTTATTCCACCCCGCTCACTCGTCGTCGGCCTTCCTGGAAGAATCGTCCGTCAGGTCACCGACGAGGAAATGGCGCACCAACGTTGGCGTGCCGCGCACTACGTCGAGCGCGCTCGAACCTATCTTTGAACCGCAGACCAGGAAACGGCAGGATAGCCCGCTTGCACGCTTCTGCCGCACGATTGCGCCGATCGTCCCGGCCGCAGACTTGAATCGAACGGCCTCCTCCTTGTATCGATGGTAGTGTTCTCCATCTCACCTGGAGAGGACTCCGACTATGAATTGCCTGCGCGCTGCGTCCTGTATCATTCTTGCGATGGCAGCGGCCTGTGCCCGCCATGACAATGCCACTTCTCCGGTAGTCTCGGTTGGCTCGAACCCCCGCTTCGAGACCCGGACCGAGATCGCGACCGGCGTGCTCTACCACGCCGATGATGCCGTCGCCGACTTCAACAATGACGGCAACGTCGACCTCGCCGTCGGCGGCTTCGACGGCCAACTGCAGATCCTGCTCGGCCAAGGTCCGGTGTTCACGGCGGCGCAGTCACTGGCACTCGGTGGCGTCGTGATCTGGATCGACAAGTCCGACTTCGATAGCGACGGCGACATCGACCTCGTCGTCCTGCGGCGCGAAGCTCAGGAAGTGAACGTGCTGTTCAACAACGGCAGCGCTCAGTTCTCGCCGGGGCCGTCCTTTGCAATCGGTTCGGAGTCGCTGCAGGTCCTCGCTGCAGACGCCACGGACGACGGCGTAACCGACCTGCTCGTGTCGCGGCCGTACTCGCCGGAGATCCAGGTGTTGGTCGGTGACGGTCAAGGGGGCTTCACGCCGGGCCAATCGATCACGCTGCCAGGTGGCGGCCAGTCGTTCACCATGGCCGTCGGTGACCCGACGCGCGACTCGGTCAATGACCTCGTGGTCGCCGATCCGACTCTCAACCGCGTCCTGGTGTTCCCGGGGCTCGGCAACCAGCCGGCCTTCGATTCCAACGCGACGATCCTCGTGGTCCCGGGTGGCCCCGCCGCTTGCGCCGTCGGCGACCTCAGCAGCGACGGCTTCGACGACATCGTCGTCTCGGCCTACCTTGCCAACCGCTTCGTGGTCATCACTGGCTTCGTCCCGGCCATCGGGGAGACGACCTACACGTCGACTTTCGTTCCGGCCGAAGGCCGCGCCTCGCTGACGACCATTGGCGACGTCACCGGTGACGGTCGCAACGACCTGATCGCCTGCGTCATCGACCGCGCCAGCGTCTTGATCGCGCCGCAGATTGCCGGGGGTGCGCTCGGCGCGCCAATCCAGCTCGACTCGACCGGCCTCCCGCTGCGTCCGTCGGTGGTCGACATTGACCGCGACCTCAAGAACGACCTGATCGTCCT
>CAMBXM010000069.1 GCA_945871815.1 Singulisphaera sp. GP187 | reverse complement strand
GACGACGATGCCGCCTTCCTCGACCTCGCGCGCACGGAAGGCGGCGCGCCGATGACGCACGCCGTCGAATTGACGACCGACTTCGCTGGCCAACGCTGTCGCTGGAACGGCACCGTGGTGCGCACCGAGGGCGAAATCGACCGCCGCACGCGGCAGCTGACGCTGGTCGCGCGCATCGCGGCGCCGTTCGACACCAAGGGCGATCCGCAGCGTCAACCGCTCACCGTCGGGATGTTCGTCGAGGCCACGATCCAGGGGCGCAGGTACGACAATGTCTACGTGCTGCCGCGCGCAGCACTGCGCCAGGACGGTCGCGCCCTGATCGTCGACGTCGAGAACCGACTCTACGCCCGCATGGTCAACGTGCTGCGCCGCGATCGCACCAGCGTCTATGTGTACGGCGAGCTCGCGCCCGGCGAACGCATCTGTCTGTCGCCGATCGACACGTTGGTCGACGGCATGCCGGTGCAGGTGCTCCAAGTCGACCCGAGCGACCGAAGCCAGGGTCCGGCGGCCGCGCCCAAGAACGGAGGGAAGTGATGCGCGCGCGCGATCTGGAAGCCGAAGCGGAACCTCTTGGTTTCTTCAACTGGTTCCCGCGCAACAGCATCGCGGCCAACATCCTGATGCTGCTGTTTCTGCTCGGCGGCGGGCTGATGGTGTGGAGCGGCCGCATCCGGACCGAGGTGTTCCCCGAGGTCAAGCCGAACATCGTCACGGTGACCGTGATCTACCCGGGCGCCACGCCGACGGAGGTCGAACAGGGTGCGATCACGCGCATCGAAGAGGCTGTCGCCGGCATCACCGGCGTCGACAAGGTAACCGCCACCGCCAACGAGGGCTCCGGGGTCGTCATCGTCGAGGCGATGAACGACGCCGACCTCGTGCAGGTCTACAACGACATCAAGAACCGCGTCGATTCGATCACGAGCTTTCCGGACGAAGTCGAAGAACCGATCATCGCGCAGCTCGTCGTTCGCAAGGAAGTCATCAATGTCGCTGTGCATGGCGCGGCCGACGAAGCGTCGCTCAAACAGCTCGGCGAGCAGGTTCGCACGGCACTCACAGCACTGCCGGGCATCAGCCAAGTCGAGCTGACCGCAGTGCGGCCGTACGAGATCGCCATCGAGGTCTCGGAGACCGCCTTGCGCCGCTTCGGGCTCACCTTCGACGCCGTCGCCGAGGCGGTGCGCCGCTCCTCGCTGGACCTGCCTGCTGGCGCGATCAAGGCCGAATCGGGCCAGACCCTGTTGCGCGTGGAAGGCCAGGCCTACCGCGGCCAGGACTTCCAAGATCTGGTGCTGCTCACCTCGACCGACGGCACCCGCATCACGTTGGGCGAAGTCGCGACTGTGCGCGACGCCTTCGCCGACGAGGATCTCGCGTCACGCTTCGACGGGCAGCCGACGGTCTTGCTGAAGGTGTTCCGCATCGGCGACCAGGACGCCCTGGCGATCACCCAGCAGGTTCGGGACTACGTGAATGGCGAGGGCAAGAGCCTGTTGCCGCACGGCGTCTCGATGACGACTTGGCGCGACGAGTCCGTGATCCTGCGCGGCCGCATCGACCTGCTGCTGACCAACGCGATGCAAGGCGGCTTGATCGTGATCGTGCTGCTCGCGTTGTTCTTGCAGTTCCGCTTGGCAATGTGGGTGGCGCTGGGCATCCCGGTTGCCTTCTTGGGGGCCGCGATGTTGATGCCGTTCCTCGACGTCAGCATCAACCTGATCTCCTTGTTCGCGTTCTTGCTGGTGCTCGGCATCGTGGTCGACGACGCCATCGTCGTGGGCGATGCCGTGATGATCGAACGCGAGAAGACGAGGTCGACGCTGGCCGCCGCGCTACGCGGTGCGCGCAGCGTGCGCGCGCCGGTGTTCGCCGCGGTCATGACAACGGTCGCCGCGTTCTTGCCGATGTTCAACGTACCCGGCGCCGACGCGCAGGTCTGGCGCGTGATCCCGTCCATCGTGATCCCGGTGTTGTTGTTCTCGCTCCTCGAGTCGCAGCTGATCCTGCCGGCCCACCTCGCCCATCTGCCGCACGACGATCAGGCGCCGACCGGCGTGCGCGCCGTCTTCGCCCGCCTGTTCTCGCCAGTCAGCAGCACGTGGACCCTCATCCAGGGTGGCTTCCAGAACGGACTGCAGTGGTTCATCGACCGCTGCTACCAACCGTTCGCGGATCTCTGTCTGCGCTGGCGCTACCTGACGCTCGCGACGTCGCTCGCCGTGTTGGTACTGCTGTTCACCGGCGTGAAGGTGGGCATGCCGCGTTTCGTGTTCTTCCCGCAGGTCGACGGCGACAACGTCGTGGTTTCCCTGACGATGCCACAGGGCACGCCGATCGAAGTGACCACAGCGATCATGCAACGCCTGGAACGCGCGGCCATGCAGGTGCGCGACGAGATCGACCGCGAGGAGGGTTACGCCGCTACAGGCCGGAGCATCGTGCAGCACATGCTGACCTCGGTCGGCAGCCAACCATTTGCCGTCGAACAAGCTCGCAACGGCGGCCAACGCGACATCCAAGGCCAAGCCGCTTCGCATCTGGGCGAGATCAACCTGCAGCTGCTGCCGTCGGAACAACGCAGGCTCGGATCGATGGTGGTGCAGACACGCCTGCGCGACACCGTGGGCATCATTCCGGATGCTGTCGAACTGTCCTTCACATCGTCGTTCTTCTCCACCGGCAAGGACGTCGACGTGCAACTGACGCACGAAGACCTCGGCATGCTGCGCACCGCCGCCGATCAACTCAAACTCGAGCTGCTGCGCCGCCCCGACGTGAAGGACGTCACGGACACCTTCCGACTCGGCAAGCAGGAGATCGAACTCGGTATCGCGCCGCGCGCCGAAGTGCTGGGCCTGTCGCAGCGCGACCTCGCTCGTCAGGTGCGGCAGGCCTTCTATGGCGAGGAGGCTCAGCGCGTGCAACGCGGTCGCGACGAAGTCAAAGTCATGGTGCGCTATCCCGACGACCGCCGCCGCTCGCTCGCGGACCTCGACGACTTGCGCATCCGCACAGCTGCAGGCGCGGAGGTGCCGTTCCACGAAGTTGCCGAGGCGAAGTTCGGGCGCAGTTACGCCTCGATCACGCGCGTCGACCAGAAGCGCTCCGTGCGCGTCAGCGGCGATGTCGACGAGAACGACCCCGCCGCGAGCCCCGAGGCCATCAATGAGGAGTTGCGGACCAAGGTGCTGCCCGAGCTCGTCCGGCGCTGCCCAGGACTCGGATGGAGCTTCGAGGGCGACCAAAAGAACAAGGCGGACCTGATGCGCGCGTTGCTGGTCGGGTTCGTGTTTGCGCTGTTCTTGATCTACGCCCTGATTGCGATCCCGCTGAAGAGCTACACGCAGCCACTGCTGATCATGACCGCGATTCCGTACGGGTTTGGCGGTGCGATCCTCGGCCACCTGGTGACGGGACTCGATCTCAGCATCATGTCGATGTTCGGCGCCATCGCCCTCGCCGGCGTCGTCGTCAACGACAACATCGTGATGGTCGATGCCATCAACCAGCGGCGCGCCGACGACGTGTCGTTGATCGAAGCGGTTGCCGACGCCGGTGCGCGCCGCTTCCGTCCGATCTTGCTGACGTCGCTGACCACGTTCGGTGGACTGGTGCCACTGCTGCTCGAGAAGAGCGTGCAGGCCCAGTTCTTGATCCCGATGGCGGTCAGCCTCGGTTTCGGCGTCATGTTCGCCACGACGGTGAGCCTGCTGATCGTGCCCTCGATCTACCTCGTCTTCGACGACGTGCGGCGGGCGCTCGGCTGGATCTACCGCGGCGTCGGCGAGCACCGAGTGCCGACTTCGGAGCCGGTAGCTCCGATCTGACGCACAGAGGCGATAGGAACGCGCCACCGCGCCGCTATGGTCCGGCGCATGTCGTCCGCCCGCGCCTTGTTCGCGTCCACGCTTGTGGTCTCGCTTGCCCTGAGCCAGGGCCCGCCCAGCAATGGCCCCGCCGCCGCCGACCTGCGCTACCACGCGTTGCGCGGCGCTGCGGTAGTCGTCAAGCCAGGTCAGCGCATCGAGAACGCGACTCTCGTCATCAAAGATGGGCGCGTGGTCAGCTGCAGTGCCGGCGCCGCGCCGCCCGACGGTGCCCGGGTGCACGACTGCACCGGGCTCACGATCTACCCAGGTCTGATCGAACCGTTCCTCGCCATCGACGTGCCGGCGCCGGACGCCGACGCCCCGAACGTGCACTGGCACCCATCGGTCCTTAGTCAGCGCGATCCGCTGGCCGCCGACGGTGCTAGCAAACAGGATCGCGAACTGCTGCGCTCGCTCGGCTTCTGCGCCGCGGCGATTGCCCCCATCGGCGGCAACTTCAAGGGCACCGGTGCCGTGGTGCTGCTCGACGAACCGACGACTGGTCACAAGGCGCAAGTGGTGCGCGCCGAGTCCTACCACTTGTGCAGTCTGTCGATGCGCTTTGGCAGCCATCCGAGCAGCGAGATGGGTGCCATCTCCCTGGTGCGTCAGGTCCTCGCCGACGCGAACTGGTTCGCCAGCAGCGAAGCCGTGCTCACTGCCGACCGCAGCGCGAGCGGCCAGCGCCCTTCGGCCAATGCCGCGCTGGCGATGCTGTCCTCACGCCGCACCCTGCCGCTGATGTTCGATTGCGACGACGAACTCCAGATCCTGCGCGCCGCGCGCATCGCTGCGGAGTTCGATCGCCCGATGGTTGCGATCGGCAGCGGCATGGAGTTCCGGCGCGCGCAGGCGATCGCATTGGCGAAGGTGCCGGTCATCGTGCCGGTCCACTTCCCTGAAGCACCCGACGTCGCAACGATCGGCAAGCAGCAACGCGTGTCGCTGCGGCAACTGCAGACCTGGGAGCAGGCACCGACCAACCTGCGACGGCTGCTCGATGAAGGCGTCAAGGTGGCGCTGACGACGGCGCGGCTCCAGGACAAGAAGGACTTCCGCACCAATCTCGCCGATGCGCTCGCGTTTGACATCGATCGCGACCAAGCGCTAGCGGCACTCACGACCACGCCCGCCGAGATTCTCGGTTGCGCCCAGGACCTCGGCACGTTGGAGAACGGTCGGATCGCGAACCTCGTGGTGGTCGACGGCGACCTGTTTGACCCCAAGGCCCGCATCGACGCGGTATTTGTCGCCGGCAACCGCCACGAGATCGAAGCCAAGAAGGCCAAGGGCCTCGATGGCACGTGGACACTCACCGTGCAGCTAGACCCGAAGGTCGAGGTGGCGCTGGCCATCGACAACGGCGCGATCAAGGCCACGATCGGCGACCGCAACCCCAAGGTGACGAACGCCGCGGTCACCAACGAGCGCGTCGAGTTCGCGATCACCGACGAAGCACTGGGCACCGGCGCGACGTGGGTCCGCGCCCGCACCAGCACGGACGCATCGTTGACGGGCACCGCCCACGCTGCGACCGGGACGTATGCGGCCGCAGCCGTTCGCAGCAAACCCGCCGGCGACGAACAGAAGGGCGGCAAGAGCGACAAGGACGCGCCAGAGGAACCAACCGAGACCGGCGAGAAGAAGGACGATGCCGCCGACCGCCCCGTGATCGCACCGTTGGCGACCCCGCTCGGTGGCTATGGGGTGCTGGCCCAACCGCCCGCGCGCGACGTTGTCCTGCAGAACGCCACGCTGTGGACCAGTGGCGAGCAGGGCACGATCCCGCTCGGAGCGCTCTGGGTGAAGGCCGGACGCATCGCGTATGCGGGGCCGCGCGAGGGTCTGCCGCCCGATGCCAGCAAGGCGGAGACCATCGACGCGACCGGCAAGCACATCACGCCCGGCGTGATCGACTGCCACTCCCACACCGGCATTTCACGAGGTGTCAATGAAGGCGGCGAAGCGGTGACCGCCGAAGTGCGGGTGCAGGACGTGGTCGATCCCGACGATGTGAACTGGTACCGCCAACTCGCCGGCGGCGTCACCGCCGTCAACCAGTTGCACGGTTCGGCCAACGCGATTGGCGGCCAGAGCAACACGGTCAAGCTGCGCTGGGGCTCCAGCCACCCCGACGCGATGTGGTTTCATGGCTCGGTCCCAGGCATCAAGTTCGCACTCGGCGAGAACCCTCGAGGCGCCAACGGCGGCGGCAATGGGCGCTACCCGAGCACGCGGATGGGTGTCGAGGCTCTGATCCGCGACCGGTTCTTGGTGGCGCAAGACTACGCGCGGCGAGTGGCGAGCTACGAAGCACTGCCGCCGCGCGATCGCGCTCGCACGTTGCCGCCGCGCCGCGACCTCGAACTCGAAGCGATCGCCGAGATCCTCGCCGGCAAACGCCGCGTTCACTGCCACAGCTATCGCCAGGACGAGATCTTCATGCTCTGCGCCATGGCCAAGGAGTTCGGCTTTCGGATCGGCACCTTCCAGCACGTGCTCGAGGGCTACAAGGTCGCCGAAGCGATCCGGGAACAGGCCATCGGTGCGTCGGCATTCTCGGATTGGTGGGGCTACAAGTTCGAGGTCTATGACGCGATCCCCGACAACGGCGCGATCCTGCGCGAAGTCGGCGTCTGCGTCAGCTTCAACAGCGACAGCAACGAGCATGCTCGGCGCCTCAACACCGAGGCCGGCAAAGCCGTCAAGTACGGCGGCGTGCCGCCAGCGGAGGCGCTGAAGTTCGTGACCATCAACCCAGCAATCCAACTCGGCATCGACGCACAGGTGGGTTCGCTCGAACGCGGAAAGGACGCAGACTTTGCCATCTGGAGCGACGATCCGCTCAGCTACGCCGCGGTGTGTGAATCGACCTGGGTCGACGGCGCCGAACGCTTCTCGCTGGCGCGCGATCGCGAACTGCGCGCCACCATCAAAATCGACCGCGAACGACTGCTGCGCAAAGCGCTCGCTGCTGGCGGCAAGAAGGGCAAGACCGCCAAGAACGACGAGCGCGATGCCTACTGGGCCGCCGAGGATCTGACTGCGTCCTACTGCTGCCGCGACTGCGAAGGAGTCCGCTGATGAACGCCCCCTGCACTACCGTGGTGACGCTCGTCGCCATCTTGGCCGCCACCGCGACACTGGCGCCGCGCGCGAGCGCGCAAGACCTGCTGCCGAAGGGCGCCCCAGAAGCGCGGGCCGTCGTGCTGCAGAACGCGATCGTGCACACGATGGACCGCGGCACGCTGATCGGCGGCACCGTCTGGTTTCAGGACGGGATCCTTCGCGCCGTGCTGTCCCCCGGCGAGAAGCTGAAGCTCCCCGACGGCACCGAAGCCCTGTGGATCGACGCGACGCAAAAGCACATCTATCCCGGCCTGATCGCGGCGCATTCGCAACTAGGGCTGATCGAAGTGGGCGCCGTGCGCCAGACGGTCGACACCGACGAACTGAACGATCAGTCGCCCGAGGCGATCGCACGTACCGCGTTCAATCCGGACTCGGCCGCGATCCCAGTCACGCGCACCAACGGCGTACTGGTCGCCTGCGTGTTTCCGATCGGTGGCGAACTGCCAGGTCGCGCCTCGGTGATGCAACTCGATGGTTGGACCAATGCGGACATGACCGTGCTCGGCGAGGCCGGCGTGGTCGTCGATTGGCCAGCGCTCCCTGACCCAATCTCGCGCCGCGGCCGGAATCTGCGGCGGCAAGGCCCGCCAGGGCTGCCCGGCGCTGCCCTCGTCACAGCTGCTGGCGACGACCGCGACCCCGAGGCTGCGGTCAAGAAGGAACGGCAACGGCTCGACGAGACGTTCGCGCGCGCCAAGAACTGGCACGAGCAGAAGGCCAGCGACGCCAACACGCCGCCTGACCTTCAGGCTCAGGCCCTCGGCGCGGCTCTCCGCGGCGAGCGCCCCGTGTTCGTGCTCGCAGACGATCTCGAGGAGATCGAGTCGGCGTTGTCGTGGACGCAATCGCGCTCGCTGCGCACGGTTCTGGTCGGCGGCCGGGATGCGCTGCTCTGCATCGAGCTGCTGCGTGAGCGCGACGTCCCCGTGATCTTGACCGGGGTGCACAAACTGCCGGCGCGCGACGACGGCGACTACGACACGGCGTTCGCGCTGCCGGCCCAACTCGCAGCGCACGGCATCCGCTTCTGCATCGCCACCGGTGAAGAGTTCGCCCACGAGCGCAACCTCCCCTACCACGCCGCGACGGCCGCCGCGTTCGGACTCGACCGCGAACGCGCAATGGCCGCGATCACGCGCGATGCCGCCGACATCCTCGGCGTCGGCGACAAGCTCGGCACGCTGACCGTCGGCAAGCAGGCGACGCTACTCGTCACCGACGGCAACCCACTCGACCTCACGACCAAAGTGGAACGCGCCTGGATCGGCGGCCGCGAGGTCGACCTGCGCAACAAGCAGACGGAGCTGGCGAAGAAGTATCGGCAGAAGTACGCGCAGCTACCGCCCGCCAAGTAGCGCTGCCAGTTCGCCGATGCTGTTCACGAGCCGCGCCGCACCTGCTGCTCGCAACCGCGCCGCCAGGCTCTCGGCGCCGATGCCGCGCGGTTCGATCGCAAACGGCACCACGCCTGCAGCTCGCGCCGCTTGCACGTCGCCTGGATTGTCCCCGAGCATCCACGCACGAGTGACGCCGAGCCGACGAAGCGCCTCGCGCACCGGCCACGGATCGGGCTTGCCCGGTCCGTCCTCTTCGCAGATCGCGTGCTGCACGAACGGTGCAAAGCCGTAGCGCTCGAGCAGACTCTCGCACAAGCGCCGCGGACAACTCGTGACCAGTACAACGGGACGGACTGCGGCCAGCGCCGCCAGCTGCTCCGCCGCGACCAGCGGGCGACGACCCACGACATCCACGAGCACGCCGTCGAAATCGAGCACGAAGGCCTGTGGCGCGAGCGCGCTCTCCACCGCCGCAGTCAGCCGGGTGAACTCGACACGATCGCTGGGCACGGTGATGCGGACGCCCGACGCCAACTCCGACATCCCGCGAAACGCAAAAGCACGGACACCGATACCGAGCCCGGCGAGCAGATCGCGTAGCAACCCGGGGTCCGACGGCCGCGCCAAGACGAAGTTGGCCTGACTCGGCAACGGGGCGGCGGCAAGGCGATGCAGTTGCGCCGTCAGTTGATGGCGATGGGCGCGAACGGCGGTGGTGTGCGCCAGTACTTCGTCGGCACCCGTGCGCAGTCGAAGCAACGCCGCCGCCCGTGCCAGCCGGCCGGCAGTGAAGGGACTGCCCACGACCCGGAGCCACCTTGCCACTTCGGGGTGGGCGATGGCGTAGCCAAGACGCAGGCCCGCCAGCCCAAACGCCTTGCTGAAGGTGCGCACGACCACAACATTGGGCCAACGCAGTGCCCGCGCGGTCAGGTCGACCCCATCCTCGCCGTACTCGGCGTAGGCTGCATCGACCACAATCAGCGTGGTCGGCAACGCCGCCGCGACCGCGTCGACATCTTCGGCCACAGCCGTCAGTCCAGTCGGGTTGTTGGGCGAGACGATCGCGATCATCGTCGCGTCGGTGGCGCGCGCCGCCGTCAACACCGCGGTGCGCGGCCAGGCGCCCGAGGTCCACGGCACCGCAAGCACAGTTGCTCCAGCCAGTGCCGCGTAGCGCTCGATCATCTCGAAGGTCGGCACCGGCAGCACCAGAGTGCGGCCCGGAGCCAGCACCGCTCGCGCGATGCGATCGAGCACATCGTCGGCGCCTCCTCCGATTGCGATCTGCTCCACCGCGACGCCGTGCCGGGCGGCCAAGGCCTGCTCGAGCGCGTTGCCGGTGGGATAGCCGCGCAGCGCCTCCAGGTCCGCGCCGAGCTCGCGCCAAAAGGCCACAGACGGGGCGCTACCTTGGTTGCCGTCGAGGCGAAGGTCCACGCCTTGCGCCATCGGCGGTAGCCCAGAGCCCGCATGCGCCGGCACGAAGGGACCAGGGCTCACCCGCAGCTGCGCTCCATCATCGTCGGCCATGGCGTCTGCTTACTCAGAGGTCGATGAACTGTCGAGCTTCTCGACAGCGCCTCCGCGACTCGCATCCGACGGCGCTGACCCTCGATCAAGTCGCAACACAGAACCGTCCGATCCATGGCAACGATGACAGCGGCAACGGACAACAGCGGAGCGATGGATCTACGCGATCTCGGCATTCCGCGCATTGCCGTACTGGGCGCATCGGGAGCGCTCGGCGCCCTGCCGGGTCTGACCGCCGCACTATTCTCCGTGCCCCTGATTCCGGTGCTCGCCGTCACCGGCGCCGGCATCCTCGGTGGCATCGCGATCTCGTTCTTGGTTGCTCGCCGCCTGCGCGGCTCCTTGCACGAGCCCGTCGAGTCCATCTTGCGCGCGATGGACCAGCTTCGCATGTCAGGTCAGGCTGGGCGCATCGCCGAGGACGGCGCCCCATTGCTGCAACCACTGCTGCGCCGGTTCAACATGGCCGGCTCGGCGCTCGAGCAGCGAAGCCGACAGAGCCTGAACAACTTGATGAACGCCGAGGCAGCGTTCGATCGCGTCAACGCCGTTCTGCAGTCGCTGCGCGAAGGCGTCGTCGTCGTCGACACGCAGGGACGCATCGTGCTGGCCAATCGCAACGCGCGGCGCATGCTGCAACTCGGCGACCGCCACCTCGAGTCCGAAGCGCTGGTCGCGCTACTCAAGGGCGAGCTACAGCGATCGATGCAGGATGGCCTACGGCGACTCGAGCAGGAGGATCTCGACGAACTGCGCATCGGCGACGTGCCGCACGACAGCCGGATCTACGACCTCGCCATCGTGCAGGTGCAGTCGCCGCGCCCCGAGCAAGACTACGGCAAGGTGGTCGTCCTCGCCGACGTGACGCACAACCAAGAGGTCAACCGCCTCAAGGACGAGTTGCTGTCCTCGATCAGTCACGAACTTCGCACGCCACTGACGAACATGGTCAGTTCGAGCGAGATCCTGACGTCGCTGACCCCGCAGGACGAAGCTGAGTGGCGAGAGTTCGCGTTGATGCTCAACTCCGAGTCGCGGCGGCTCAAGGTGCTGGTCGACGACATCATGGAGTACGGGCTCCTCGAGACCGGGCGCGTCGAATGGAACCGCGAACCGACGGATGTCGCAGTCATTGCGCGCACCGCCGCCGATGTGCTGCGTGTTCCGGCACAGCTGAAGTCGATTGCGCTCGAGATCGATGCGCCTTTGGGTGCGTTTGCTGACGTCGACGCGCGACGGTGCAACGAGGCCATCTGTCGCATCCTCGACAATGCCGTCAAGTTCACCCCGAACAACGGGCGCGTGCAGATCGCAGTGCACAGGGTCTTGGCCTCGATCGAGATCACCATTGCCGACAACGGTCGCGGGATAGCGCCAGAAGATCGCGAACGAGTGTTCGAGCGCTTCATCCAGCTCGGCGATGTCATGACCGAGAAGCCACAAGGCGCCGGTCTCGGCCTCGCCATCGTCCAACGCATCGTCGAGGCCCTCGGCGGCTCCGTCCGCTGCGAAGCGTCGCCGAGCGGCGGCGCCCTGTTTCGCATCGCGGTCCCGGCGAGCAAGCTCGTCAAGGTCTGATCCACGTCGGCGCCTGTGGTCGCGCCCACGCGTCGATCACTCCACTCGAACTGCTGCCGTCACCGCGGCGAACCACGCCTCTGCCGCTGGCCCCGCGAACTTGGTCGCCGCAGTGCGCGCATCCGCGCCCACCACCTGCAGGCGCACCAGCAAGTGACGTCGTCCCTTTTGCGTGAACTGCCAGCGCTCTCGCACGCAGTTGCCGTCGCGCAAGAACTGCCAGTCTTGCGTCGATTCCGTCGCGCTCGTCACCTCGTGGAGCAAGGTCCCGCGACCCCGTACGGACGCGCCATTGGTGAGGCGGAACCGAATCGCGTCGGCGGTCTCGTTGGCGTCGGCAAAGCACCCAACGATCTGCGCTGTGCCTTCCGCGTGGACCATCTCGACCTGCAGCTCGCACAGTTCGTCTTGGGTCCGCACCAGCACCGTGTCGGGCACCGCGTCGATACGCACGCGCAGTCCCTCGTTGGCGTAAGCCGTAGCGGCAGCGCCGCCAGCCTTGGCTGACTCGTAGCGTCCCTGATCGGCGAGCGTGAACGGCTGCATCCGGATTGCGCGCACCGCATCGCCATCGGCGCGCCACTGCAACAGCAGCGGAAACGACTGGAGCTGGAACGGACGGCCGCGGTGGTCCGTCATGGTCCAGTCCACTCGAAGCTCGCAACTTTCGATCGCGCCGATCCGCACGGTATCGACCAGCTCGACCATGGTGATGCGCTCGTCGACCTCCCTGGCAAGCGCCGCCTTGCGATCGATCGCACCCGGATGCTGCACGAAGTCTCGATCGAGCAGTCGATCGAGCTGCGGCGAACTCTCACTCCAACTGCGCAGCATCTGATCGCAGCGATCGAACGCAGCAGCGCGCTCGGCAACAGTCGTCGACAACGCCCCGTCGGTTCGCACGCGCACGACGGCGGTTTCGATCTGTGCGAGCGCGGTCTGCTCCCACGCCAGCCAGGTGCGACCCTCGGCATGCCATTGCTCAGCTTCTGGCGTTACGTCAAGGACGACGCAGTTTCCTGGCAACGACAACGTGTAGACGTGCGCCACTTCGTGACCGCGAGTCATCGGCAGGCGCAAGACGAAGCCATCGCGCGCGGAGCAAAGACCCGGACCAGGTTGAAGATCCGCACCAATCTTGAAGCGGAACCCCTGACCGGAGCGCAGCTGCGCCGGCAGCTCCGTACGCAAGACGGACTGTTCGCCTCCGGCGGCGCCGCCCACCGCTACCGGCAGCGCGCGGCCATGGCCATCGACGGCTCGCAGCGAACCGGCGGTCTGCAAGAAGCCCTTGGTGTCGAGGTAGAGCAATCGTTCGCGTTGACCACCGTCGTACACGCCCACCAGTTCGCGATCGCAGGACAGGCTGCCATCCGGGCGCAGTTCCCAGTCGTGGAAGACGCACCCCGAAGACCCGCGTTCGAGCTCCTTGCGGCGGTTGCGAGCGGCCTCGGCCTTCCCTTGGTCGTCGCGTTCCGGAACGAAGCGATAGAGCCGCAGCCCGGCAGCGGCATTGGGTGCGAACACCGAGCCCAATGGCTGAAGTGGCACGCTCGCTTTCTTGCCGTCGAGCACGAGGCTCGAAGGATCGTCAGCAAAGCTGCCGCCGCCGATGCTCATCACCCCGCGGTCGGCCGCGAGTACTTCCGCGACGTTGCCGAGCACATGAAAGACGCCGAGCGGCGAACGACCCTCAGGCACCGACCGAATCGGTTCGGCCTCGCTGCGCTGGAACGGATCGGCGACGAGGCGAGCCGGATCGGGCCCAGAGCCCCACGGCAGTCGCAGTTCGACCAGTCCCGCGCTGCCAGCAAGCCACTGTTCGCGCGCTGTCGGTAGATGAGCGCCATGCAACTGCGCAAAGGTACGAGCCTGGTGGAACGACAAGCCGCGCACCGGCAAGTCGTCTCGCTGCGTGTCTTGGCTCCACACGCTCGGAGTCATCTCGGTCTGTAGCGCTGGACTGAGCGTGACGAGCCAAGCCCGCCACTCACGACGCGCAACCTCGCACTCTCCGACCGCAATCGTCCGCTGCGTCATCGGATCAACGGCAGCCACCGTGCCGGACGGCAGTTCGCCGGCGCTGAGGTAGCGCGGTTCGAGATGCGTGGTCTGATCGGTCATGGCCGCGGTGCGCAGCACCGTTGCGATGCCGTCCTGGTTGGTCGCGCGTACCAGGTACTCGCCCACCGGCAGCGCCTGACCCGGCTTGATCTCCAGCCAGTCGGCTGCGAGCCCGGTGGCCTCGACCTTGCGGACCTCGAGCGTTCGCGTCGCTTGTTCGAGTGCGCGCGTCGCAAACCGCAGCGAGCCGCGCCCATCGAGGCGGTCGAGGAGTTCGCGCAACTGGCCTCGCTCGGTCTCGTCGAACACCTCGGCGAAGCGGCGAAGCACGGCCGGTCCGTTGGCGGCACTGGCGTAGAGCACTTCGAAGGCGTCGACAAAGTCCTGCCGTCGACGCTCGCGCACGAGCTCGGGCTGTTTGGTCAGAGCCGTAGCACGTTCGTAGAGATCACGCGCATGTTCGGCATTGCCCTGCTCGAGCAGGGTCGTCCGGGCAGTGTCCAGCAGGGCATGCCCAGCGCGCACGTCGCCGCGATCGTCGACGACGCCGGCGAGGACCGCAATCGCCACGGCGGCAGTCACGGCACTGGTGCTCGCGATCAGCACTTTGCGATGCCGTTGCAGTCGCGACTGGAAGCGGGCCATCGCCGTAGGCAGCTTGGCCGTGACCTTGTTGCCGTCAAGGAACGCGCGCAGATCGGTCTCGAGCGCTTCCATCGCTGGGTAGCGATCATCCTGGTCCTTGGCGAGACACCGATGCACGATCGCCGCGAGGTCGACCGGCACGTTTGGATTGCGCCGCTGCACCGGCACCGCTTCTTCGGTGAGGATCTGGTGAACGATCTCCGCCGCCGTCGCACCATGGAACGGCGGCTGGAGCGTCAACAGTTCGTAGAGCACCGCGCCAAGACCGTAGACATCCGCTCGGGCGTCGAGCGAGCGACTACCGCGCGCCTGCTCAGGGGCCATGTAGGCTGGCGTTCCGAGTTGTTCGCCGCTGCGCGTCAACGACGTACTCTGCTCATCGCGGGCGAGGCCGAAGTCGAGCACCACGGGGCGTCCAGCCGCGTGGACCATGATGTTGTTCGGCTTCACGTCGCGGTGGATCACGCGCTCGCGATGCGCGGCAGCGAGCGCGTTGGCGACGTCGGCGCACAACCGCGCGCACGAGCGCACGTAGCGGTTGCCGGTACCGCCCTTCGCTTCTCGCATCGTCGGATAGCGATCGCCTTGCTCGACCTCGTCGACCAGCGACTCACGCAGTTTCTCGACTTGGCGACTGCCGAGATCCTCGACCCATTTCGACAGCGGCGGCCCGTCGACGAACTCCATCGCAAACCAGTGGATGCCATCCGACTCTCCGGTGCCATAAACCGGCACGATGCCAGGATGCGCGATGCGCCCAGTCGCCTCGGCCTCGCGGCGAAACCGCTGAACCGCACCGGCGTCGAGCAGCGCGAAGTCAGGCAGGGTCTTGAGCGCCACGCGCCGACCGAGTGAGCGTTGCGTGGCCAACCAGACGATGCCCATGCCGCCGCGACCGAGTTCCTTCTCGATGACGTAATCCCCGAGCACGCGTTTGCCGGCATCAGCACGGGTTGTTGCTGGCTTCGGCAGACTGTCGCGATGGCTGTCGTTCACTCCGCGTGCATCGGCACACGGGCATCTGCCGATCCAGCCAGTGCGGCGACGCCGTCTCGCGACGGTGCACAGCGGGCTCGACCCCCGAGCCGTCGATCCCGTTCCGAGACGTGGACGGCCCAATGCCACCGTAGGTTCTGCGGTGTCGGAGATCGCGAGCAGCGGGATCTCAAGTCCGCCTCCTGGGGGTTCGATGGTTCGCGACATGAAGCCCTCCACCCCCGACCTTGCCATGGACTGCCGCCCACTGGCACGCGCCAACGAACGCGGGTCGACGTTGGTATGGGCCTTGTTCTTCGTCGCCCTGACCTCAGGCGTCCTCGTGGCCCACAGCCTGGAGATGTCGGCCAATCGCAAGACGATGGACACGCGCTTCCGTCGCGTCGACCTCGCCCAATCGGTGGCGGAATCGGGGCTCACCGACGCGACCTCGTACTTCCGGCGACAACCCAATCAACCGGTCCTGGCGCTGGCGCCGCAGCGCAACCTCACTGCCGATCCGCCGATCGACGAGACGCTCGACCCGAGCATCGGGATCGTCCGCGAGTTCGAAGTGAACGGCAGCCTGTGGGGCCGCTACGAAGTGCGCACGACAGAAGCCATCGACGTATCCGCCGATCACGGCGAGGTTCCGGGCAGCGTCTGGGACGTCTGTTCACGCGGCTTCCTGTTCGAGCGACTTGATGCCAGCAAGCGCTTCGACCAGAAGCCCAACCGATTGCTCTCGACGCAAACGGTTCGCACGGACATTCGCGGCCTGCAGATGCACGTACCGAGCACGGCCGCGGTGGTCATGCAGGACGCACGCTCGCTCGACATGCTGATGAACGGGACCATCGACGGCAGTGGCGGGCCAGCTCTGACCTATGACCGCGCCGCCATCAAGGGCGCCTTGCTGAGTTTCGGCACGGACCTGACCGGCAGCCCCTCGATGCTCCCGCTCGACGACCTCACCCTCGACCTCAAGTCGATCTTTGGCCTGCGTGAAGACCAGATGCGCAGCATGTCGGACCTCGTCGTGACGGCGCCGCGACAGCTTCAGGGTCGCCGCATGCAGGATCAGTCGGTGTTCGTCCCAGGTGGGCTCGAGCTCGACACGTCACTGCCCGGCTTGCGCGGCCGCATGATGCTCGCCGTCACCGGCGACTTCTACGCCTACCAGGACAACGACAGCGACTTCAGCGGCGTCCTGTGGGTCGGCGGCAGCGCCGTGCTCGAGGGCCCCTTCCGCTTTGCCGGCACACTCATCGTCGCCGGCCAATTGAAGATCGGCGGCTCCAGCGACCAAGTCAGCCTGCGCTCCGATTCGGCCGCGGTCACGTCGCTACAGAGCTCGCTGTCCCAATACCGCACCAGCACCGAGCTCCGGCCATCGAGTCCGGGCGGCGCCTTTGTCCCCGTCACGGATTGGCGCCGCAACTGGTGAGCATGAGCCTTCGACGCGACGTAGCCAAACGGAGCGGCGGCTTCGGACTGACCGAAGCGATGATGGCCATCGGCATCGTCGCGGCGGCATTGTTGGTACTCGTCCAGCAGCTCTCCATCGGCTTCCGCGAATCGAGTTCGAACGAAGACCGGAGCTTCGCCTACCAGAAGGCGGCAGCAATCCTCGGCGAGATCCAGAACTCGATCTCACTCGGTGTGATCACGACCGGCGACGAGCTTCTCGCGCTGGCCGACACCAAGCCGCAGCTGGTCCTCACGACGCGCCGCGATGCCGAAGGCCTGGTGTTTGCGCCCGAGCACCCGATGTCGGGCAACGTGAAGTCGGTCGGCGAGTGGCGATGGTCGCGACGCGTCGAAGTCGAGCCGCACGAGACCACTGGTCAGTACTGGTGCCGCGTGCACATCGACCTGCGCGACGGCGCGATCTGGCGGGGTGCGGCCAGCCACGCGATGCTGTTCTCGCTGCTGCCGCCAGCCGATGCTCCCGAGCAAGTGCACGATGTCTACGTCCTCGCCTGCGCCGAAGCGCCAGGGCTGTGGACCGATATCGCCGAGCTCAGGGACCACGTCGAGAGTGTCTGCAACGAGATCGCAGCACAGTCGCAGGCGCGCTTTCAGTTGCACTGGATCACGCGGCTTGGCTACGGCCGCGACGCGTGCTACGTGCCGTTCGTCAACACGACGATTCCGGCCACGCAGAGCTCGCCGGCCGCCTACTGGATGCCCGGCAGGCTCGGCGGCTCGGGCCCGATCAAGACGCTGTTCCAGTCGGAACTGATCGTCGGCACGCACCGAACCGAAGCCGGGCTTGTCCACGGCGTCTCTGGCGCTGAGGCGATCCCATCCGCGATTGCGGATCGCTTCAACCACTGCATGCGCTCACCGGCAGCGTGGCGCACCTTTGCGCAGCGAGTCACCAGTGGCGCGGAGTTCGCCGACGAACCGCCATTGCAATTGCTGCTCGACGACTTGCAGCAACGGCCCGAGCGCTACCGCAACGCCATTTTCTTGAACCTGCATGGTCGCGGTCTGCCGATGCCGCCGTTGCGCAACTACAGCGACGCCGCCAAGGACCCGCTGGCGCGGCCCGGGGTGCGAGTCGTCACCCACCCGGCGCGCCTGTGGACCCCGCGCGATCCCGACGGCAACGGCAGCCCAACGGACGCGGACCCCGTCGAACTGCGCGTCTACGCCTACCGCACCGCCAACACGGACGACATTCTGGTCGAGCCGATCCTGGTGCAGATCTACGGCGGCGATTTCACCGGCAGCATCAACGGCAGTGCTGGCTCCGCCGCGACCTTGGAGATCCGGCGCATGGTGGGCGGCATCGACCTCAACAAGGGCGTAGCCGGGGCTGGTGCCGCTAGCTACGCCACCTTCGACAGCGCCACCGGGATCGCCCCCACGAGCGCAACCGAGAAGTTCGACATGTACTTCCAGGCGGGCTACGTCGGCGGCGCCGACCCGTACACCTGGATCCGGCTGTACAACACGCCGCTCTGCGCGCCGGTGCACGGCCTTGGCGGTCTCGATCCCAGCGCCCAGCTCTACGGTCTCGACTACAACCCATCGCCAGTGAGCGGCAACTTCGCCCGCGACCTGGCGACGAAGGGCGTCGGCCGCATCAATCGCAACACCGCGCGCTGGCGCATCCGCATCCCAAATCAGGTGTTCAGCAGCGGCCTGCTGCCGGACCAGGATCACGTCCTTCGCGTCGTAACGCGCATCGGCTCGTCGACCAACACCGGCGTCCGCTGGCCGACCCCGATCGAACCGATGAACCTGAGCGAGACGTTCGCGTGGTGGTCGGACAGCGCGACTGCCGTGCCGCCGACAGAGCGCGCGCAGTTCCTCGGCGACCCGCGCCTTTGCCCGTACAGCGACCTCGCAGTCGGCGGCGCCACAACTCCCGATGGCTACAACGCCAACTTCGATGACTTAGTGAATGGACTCGAGGACGCACGCCTGGAGTGGCCGTGCTTTGGCTCCACACTGCTGCGCGATGGTCTGGGCGACGGCGTACGTGCCGATTCGCCAAGGCTGCTGCAGCTCCTCCGCGATGGCTTGCAGCACAGCGGCGCCGTCTACGTCGCCGCGGCGCCGGAGTTGGCGAGCGTACTACTGCTCGGCGGCGAGATCGCGCTGCCGTCGGCGGCGGGCACGGCGGCCGTCGCCATGCACAGCGATTTCGGCGGCGGCACCCTGCCGCAGGTGGACACGGTGGCGCCTTCGAGCACGACCGCCTGCGGCGAACTCGTGCTCACGCGCGGCGGCTCGGACCCTTGGTATCACAAGCCATGGCTCGGCGAGTTGTTCCCGGATGACGCGGTCGTCGACTGGCTATCGCGCGGCAACCTGACGCCGACGTCGAGCCCGCCGCTGCATTGGGTGCGGATGCAAAGCGCGCCGCTCGCCAATCTGCCGTACGGAGCGTCGGTCGCTGGAACCTTCTCGGCGCGGCTCGGGATCCTCGGTGCGCCTGCACTCGTCGCTACGAACCAGCTCACTTCCATGCTGTCGTACGGCAACTCGACGCCGGCACCGCTGACGCCGGCACCGCCGACGA
>CAMBXM010000068.1 GCA_945871815.1 Singulisphaera sp. GP187 | reverse complement strand
ACACCCGAGCCGGGATGCGAGGCGATGAAGTAGGGGATGAGGTACTGCTCCTTGCCGGCGCGATCGCTGGCGGCCGCGAACTTCTTGGCGAAGTCGTCGAAGGTTGAGGTCGCCGGCTTCTTCATCAGGTTGAGAACCACCTCACTGGTGTGCTCGGGCGCAACCTTCAGTTGGCCGCCGACGTGATGGCGTGCCATGTCTTCGAGGTAGTCGTCGTCGAAGCGAGCGAGATCCATGCGAATGCCGCTGGCGACGCGCACAGTCTTGACGCCGGGCGTCTCGCGGACCCTCTTCAGCAGTTGCTTGGTCGGATCGTGGTCGACGCCCAGCAGCTTGCAGACGGTCGGATGCACGCACGACAATCGGCGGCATCTCGCCTCGATCTCGGGCTTCGTGCATCGCATCTGGTACATGTTCGCGGTCGGGCCGCCGACGTCGCT
Organism: Singulisphaera sp. GP187; assembly: GCA_945871815.1. Taxonomy (GTDB): domain Bacteria; phylum Planctomycetota; class UBA1135; order UBA1135; family UBA2386; genus SXPK01. Next base: position 18,894 of record CAMBXM010000068.1, on the reverse strand, counting down.
GATGTGTCCCTTGAACTCGGGGTCGGAAGTCATCACCTTCACTTCCTTCAGGATCGACTTCTGGCTGCGGCTCTGGATCGCTCGGCCCTGGTGCATCGTGATCGAGCAGAACGTGCAGCCGCCAAAGCACCCGCGCATCGTCGTGATCGAGTCTTTGATCATCGTGTGCGCTGGGATGGGCTCCTGGTAGCGCGGGTGGGCCTTGCGCGTGTATGGCAGGTCGTAGACGCGATCCATGGCCTTCTCGTCGAGCGCGAGTGCTGGCGGATTGACGACCAGCAGACGATCGCCGTGCATCTGCGTGAGTCGGCGCCCATTCTGCGGATTGGTCTCGTGATGCAGCAGCCGCGTCGCGTTGGCGAATGCGACCTTGTCCGTCGTGACTTGCTCGAAGCTCGGTAGTTCGACGGTCCGGTTGTCACAGTGGGCGTCGTTCCACTCGTGCGCCGGTAGCGTCTCTTTGCTGCCGAGCAAGTAGGCAACGCCGCGCAGGTCGCGGCAGTCCTTGATCGACTTACCTGCCTTGAGTCGATTGCAAACCTCCAAGATCACGCGCTCGCCCATGCCGAAGCCGACGAGGTCGGCCTTGGTGGTGATGAGGATTGACGGCTTGACCGTCTCCGACCAGTAATCGAAGTGCGCGATGCGCCGCAGCGACGCCTCGACGCCGCCGGCGATCACGGGCACGTCCTTGAACGCTTCGCGGCAGCGCTGCGCATAGACATTGGTAGCGCGGTCGGGGCGCAGCTCGATCTTGCCGCCGGGCGAGTAGGCGTCGTCATTGCGACGCTTCTTGTTCGCCGTGTAGTGGTTGATCATCGAGTCCATGTTGCCGGCGCTGACTGCGAAGCAGAGGCGCGGGCGACCGAACTCGCGGAAGTCCGTGACGTCGTTCCAGCGTGGTTGCGCCAGGATCGCAACGCGGAAGCCTTCGTGCTCGAGCACGCGGCCCAAGAGTGCGGCCGCAAACGATGGGTGATCGATGTAGGCGTCACCGCTGACGAAGACGACGTCCACTTCGTCCCAGCCGCGGGCCTTGCACTCCGCCATCGAGGTGGGGAGGAACGTGCTCGTGGGCTTGGTGCTGCAGGCAGAGGCCATGGGGGCGAGGATGGTAGCGGATCTCGGCGGGCGTGAGCACCCACCTACCAAGTTGCCCGAGATGGTGGAACGCAATCAGGGATCTGGGGGGGCAGCAGCCGTGCGCACTGCCTGTGGGGTGGGGTGCGAGCGGGCCGTGGTCTTTCCTTGTCTTCGAGTTTTCCGTGACACTGCGCCACGGTCGCGACAAGAAGGCTCGCATGGACCAACACACCGCAGCCTTTGACCGCTGGCGCCGACATGGCGACTTGCAGGCTCTCGGCGTGGTGTTCGACGCGCTGGCGCCGCGCCTACTGCCGGTTGCGCTGCACCTGTGCGGGCACGCGGCAGATGCCGAGGACGCGCTGCAGCAGACCTTCTTGCTGGCGATGGATCGGGCCGCGAGCTTTGACGGCGCGCAGCGACTCGAGCCGTGGCTCGCAGGTCTCCTACAAAACGTCGTGCGCAACCAGTCGCGCAAGAACATGCGCCGGCGCGCGGAGCCGCTGCCCGAGTGCGCGACCGACGAGATCGGGCCGCTCGACCGCGCCGAGCGCGACGAACTGATCGCATGTTTGCGCACGCACATCGACGCCCTGCCCAGCGATCAGCGTCAGGTGCTGCGGCTGCAACTGCAACACGGCATGACGGCGGTGGCGATCGCCGAGGTTCTCGAACTGCCGCCCGGCACCGTGCGCATGCGTCTGCATCGCGGACTCGCGTCGCTGCGTCGCGTGCTGCCGGCAAGTCTGGCGCTGCTGCTCGCGGCGTCGCTGGCGCCGCGCGGACTGGCGGCGGTGAAGAGTCAGGTGCTGGCAGCCGGCGTCGCCAAGGCGGCGGCGGTCGGAACCGGTGTGGGTTCGGTGGTGATGATTGGAGGGGCGCTCGTGACCAAGAAACTCGTGGCGTTGTTGATGGTGGCCGGACTGCTCGGGTCGCTGTGGTGGTTCGGTGGACTGCTGCCGCTGGTACCGTTGACGGAGGCATACGGCGACCCGCCTTCGGCACCGGTGGCGGCCGAGGCCGCGGAACGGGCGCAGGGGACCGAGGAGTTGGTCGCCGATGCCCGCGTGCCGGCGCCGCCAAAGATCGCGGATACGCCGACCGAGCCGGGGCCCACTTCGCTTTGGGGCCGCGTCCTCGACGCGGCAACGCAGCAACCGGTGGTCGCGGCCAAAGTCGAATTGCGGTACCGCGATGCCGACTCGTTCTGGAACCTCGACCTCGTCTACGGCGAGCGCACGAGCACACTCGCTCATGCCCTCAGCGATCGCGACGGTCGCTTCCGCTTCGACGTCGCGCGCGCCAGCCCGCATCGGCTGGTTGTGGAGGCTGCGGGCTTTGCGCCGAAGACCGCGCTGCAGTGCACTGGCGGCTCGGAGGTCACGATCGAGTTGACGCGCGGCGCGACCCTGACCGGCGTCGTCCGCAGCAGCGGCAAGCCGGTGATCGATGCCACGGTGTGCATCGAGGTCCGCGGCGAGAGCGTTGAACTCGCCGCGGGGCAGACCGATGCGTCCGGCGCGTTCCGCTTTGCTGGGCTGTCGCCGGCTCTGGTCTACGTCCAGACCTCGAGCGCACGCTTCGCCGAGAAATGGACGCGCTTCGAGATCGCCGAAGGCGGCCAGCAGCATCTCGACATCGAGCTGGAGGCGGGCAAGGTGCTGCGCGGGCGCGTGCTCGACGCGGCGACTGGTGCGCCCATCCAAGGTGCGCGCATCGCCGATTCGTGGACCATGAAGCGTTCGGTGCGCAGCGATGTCGACGGCCGCTTCGAACTCGCAGGTCTGATCGCCGACAACTACTTGATGTGTCAGGTGATGGCCGACGGCTACGCCTCGGCGCAGCGCAACGTGGGATTGCAGTTGGAGTCCGAGGTCGAGTTCCGTCTGCACCGCGGCGGTGCGGTCCGTGGCCGCATCGTCGATGCAAGCGGCACCGCGATGGCCGCTGCCTATGTCGCCCTATGCGCCAACTTCATGGAAGTGCCGGGCATGCAGGACGCGGACTGGGTCGCCGCGCGGCTCGACGCCAGTGGTCGCTTCCTTGCCTCGGGCCTGCGCTGCCATGGACATTACTGGATTCTGCTGCGCGCCCCGGGCTACGGCACTCGTACCTACCCGCTGGCTCATGTGCTCGCCGAAGGCGAACAGCTCGACGTCGGCGACGTCGTGCTGCACCAAGCGGCCCTGATCGAAGGCACCGTCGCCGACGAGCACGGCGAGCCGATCGCCGGCATCGAGGTGTCGGTCCACGGTCAGAACCAGGACTATCGGGCATGGCTTGCTGCCGCCGCGGAGATCGACGAGGTTTCACAGTTCTGCAGCCGCGACACGAAGACGGACGGCAACGGCCGGTTCCGTTTCGCCGGCCTCGCCGGTGGTTCGTACACGGTTCGCGCTTCCTCGGAACGACGCGAGCCCGGGGCTGAAGTCGCCGTCACTCTGGCGGACGGCGAGTTGCGCGAAGGCATCCCGCTCGTCGTCGAGACGGGCCTGGCGCTCGCCGGCGTGTTGATCGCTGTCGACGGCAAGCCGTTTGGCGACATGCTCTACCTCGCGGCTCATGCTGAGGGCGAGAACGCGCAGGCTGGCCGTTCGGTGGCGATCGGAGCGGACGGGAGCTTCCGCTTCGCGCAGCTGAAGGCTGGCACGTACACGATCGCGATGACGAAGCAGCCGGCGGGACAAGTGATGGCGCCGCTATTCCACGTCGAGGCCGGGCGAACGGATTTGCGCATCGCGCTCGAAGTGCCGTCGTCCGTGAGCGGCAAAGTCGTAGATCACCTTGGCAAGCCCATGCGTGCGAACGTCTATGCGTTCCATGACGGCGTGCGGAGCAGTGCGGCAGCGCAGCTCTGCTTGTCCGATGGGACGTTTCGGCTCGAGGTGCCCTCGAGCTTCCGCGGTCGGATCGGTGCGAGTCTGCCGGCACGGGTGGTTGGCGGTGCGCAGGTGACGGTGCATGACGTGGTCGCTGGTCGGAGCGACCTTCTGCTCACGATCGCGGAAGGCGCGATGCCGCAGGACCGCTGACCAAGGAACCCGCCGCGCCCGAGGGATCTGCCGCGCGCCGCGCGCCGAAGGCACGCGTCTTGGATCTCTGCCGCAGCATCGCGGTGCTGGCAACGTCGGCTGGCCCGACCGACGAACAGGCGATTGCAGGGCGGACTCCAGGTCTCCTCCAACTTGGCGACGAAGTCACGATCCGCCAGCCTCCCGGTCGTCGCGGTCGGCAACGCGGGTTGGGCGACGACACTGCCGTGGCCGAGATGGCCGTGCATGCACAGGCAGAACCGTCCGGTCTGAAACGGGTCACCAGGGTGCGCCGCGGCATCGGCGCCACCGACTCAGCGCGCAGACAGCCACGTCGCCACCGCGCCGACGACAACGGCGACCGCGGTGCCGAGCACGATCGGGCGCGCCAGACCGCGGCCGGAGAAGGCGGCGATGGCGGCCTTCACCATCGTGTTGCTGAGTGCCGCGATGGCAATCGCCAACACCGCGACCGGGATCTCACTCGCGTTCGCATTCGCCCGTTCGGCCATCGACAGCGTGATGGCATCGACGTCGGTGAGGCCAGCGAGCGCGGCGATGGCGTAGACGCCGCCATGCGGTAGATAGTCGCGGCCAGCGACGAGCAACAGTTGCACGGCAGCGAAGAGCAGCGCGAACTTGCTCGCTGCCAACAAGGAGAATGGGTTCTTCAACGGCACCGCGCTGGCCGGCGCCGGTTGCGCGTTGCGCCCTTGCAGCAGGCACCACAGCGCGCACGCCGCGCACGCCAGCATCGTGGAGACAAACGGCCAGAGCAGCGGTTGCAACAGACTCGGACTCACGACCGCGGCAGCGATCAAGACGCGACCGAACATCACGGCCCACGCGAGCAGCACGCCGCCGGCCAGCGTCTGTGGATGTGCACTGCCCTCGCGCGATTGCTTGGCGAACGTCAGCGTCACTGCGGTCGAACTCACGAGTCCGCCGGTGGCGGCAGTGATGGCGATGCCGCGGCCTTGCCCGAGCCATCGCGTCGCGATGTAGCCGACGAGCGACAGCCCGGAGATCCACAGCACCAACAGCCACAGCGTGTACGGGCGGATCGCGCCCCACGGGTCGATCGCCTCCTCGGGCAGCAGCGGCAGTACGAGAAATGCCGCCGACAAGAACCGCACGCCGATGAGTAGGTCTTCCCAGCCCAAGCGGCCAACGAGCGCATGCAGCGGTTGTTTGTACGCGAGCAATGCGGCAGTGCCGACGCCGAGGCCGATGGCGACCTCGCGGTGGCCAGTGGTGGCGAGCGCCCCGAGCAACATGGTGAGGAGCGCGGCGAGCTCGGTCGTCAGTCCCAGGCGGTCGGGATGGGTGCGCGCGGCGGCGGTGTAGCCGGCGACGATGATGCCGCCCGCCGCCAGGATCGCCGTCGGCAGCAACCAGGGTTGAGCGAGTGAAGTGGCCAGGTAGCCGGCCACCGCACCGACCTGCGCCAACATCACAAAGCTGCGCAGGCCGGCGATGCCGAAGCCCTCGCGCGCGTTGCGCTTCTCGCGCTCGATGCCAATCAAGGCGCCGAGCAGCAGCGCTGTGCCGAAGTCGCGCGCGACGTCGAAGTCGAAAGTGCCGATCATCGCCGGGTCGTGTTGCGTGCGCTGGGACGAATCACGCGATCAGGCGTAGAGGCCGAGCGCCGTCGCCTTGCGTCGCGAGATCCTACGTCGGACGCACGCTACTTCGTCGTGATGCCCGAGTTCTCTGGCGTCGGCGTGGCGCCAGAGGGTCCTGCGCGCGGTTGCTTTGGCAATCGTGGGCGGAGAACCCTTCCGCGCAGCGCTCGCATCTACGAGAGTGCTGTCCATGAGCAAGCCGCTGCAACTCGAGTTCCTCGACGCTGCCATGGACGTCGACAAGTTGCCGGCTTCGCGCGGGGAGATCGTGTTCATCGGTCGTTCCAACGTCGGCAAGTCCTCGTTGCTCAACGCGCTGTGCAACAAGGCGCTGGCCCCGGTGTCGAAGGCCCCAGGGCGGACCAAAGCTCTCGGTTGTTTTGCGATCGGTCGAACCGGCACGACGCTGGTGGACTGTCCTGGCTACGGCTACGCCAAAGGCCCGCAGGCCTTGCGCGCAGGGTGGTTGCCGATGCTGTCGAGCTACCTGCTGGAACGCGAACCTCTGGTCATGGTGCTACTGCTGGTCGATGGCGAGATCGGGCCGACGGCGAGTGACCAGAAGATGCTCCAGTGGCTGCGCGAGCACGAACTGCCGCACACTGTGGTCGCGACGAAGCACGACAAGGTGAAGCCTTCGCTGCGCGATCGACGGCAGCGCGAAGTGGCGGCAGGTTGTGAGTTGCCGCCAGAAGCCGTGCTCTGGGTCAGTGCCGACAACGGTCTTGGACTCGGGGTGCTGCGCGAACGCATTCATCAGTGGCTTGGCTGAGCCGGGTTTGGGGCTTGGCTGAGCCAGTTCTGGGGCTTGGCTGAGCCGGGTGTGGGGCACGGCTTTGCTGGTGCTGGTGCGCTCGTGCACAAAGCAGAGGATCAGCGCCGCGGTCGTTTGCGTGAGCCGGGCTTGTTCTTGCCAGCGCCGAGGACTTGTGGCCGAAACGGCAGCGGCTCGTCGACGAACGTGCGGTAGTCCGCGGTCAACTCCTCGCCGGCCGTGATGCGCCGCAGAGTGCGAAAGCGGCCGTCGTCGCCGGCGATCAGGTTGGGCTCGTCCGCGTGATTGACATACCAGCCGACCGACAGGCGGTTCAAGTTCTTCGGTACGCCGATGCTCTCACTGCTGACCATGCCGAAGTCCTCATAGAGCGCACGGAGCGCTTTCGGGAGCGTGCGCACGTAACTGCGATCGAGCCATACGGCGCCTTCGTCCTCGCCAGCGAACACCAGCGCGCGAGCGGGAATGTCACGGATCGCGATCACGCCGACCCCGTGCAGGCGCGACGGGCCGATGCGAGTGAAGACGCCGTCGTGCGGCAGGAGACGTTTGCTTCGCATGCAGGCTTCGTGCGTGACAGCGCGGCGCACGGTCGGTCAGGAGTGGATCGCGTGCACGGTAGAAGGCGCTGGAAGTGCCTGCCACTACCGACTGCTAACGCGCCTCCGGTTCGGCCGCCGGCACTGCCGCAACGAACACCAGATCCTCATCTGGGTGCCCTGAGGTCTGCAGCAGCGTCGTCAGCGACGGTGCGACCTTGCCGCGAAAGGTCTCGACGCCGTTGACCGTTACGACGACCTCGCGCTGCACGTCGAGTACGCGTTCGTCGAGCAGCACGCGCAACCCTGCCGTTCGTCGGTCACAGGTGATCGTCACGGCGTTCGCCGAGCGATCGAGGTCGGCCACCACGATCGCGTGCTTCACCGGCGAGTCCCACGCGAGCCAATAGAACTGTCGCTTCCAGCTCAGCACGGGCTGCCACACGATGCGTTCTGGAACCGGTTGCCGCCTGCGGGCTGTGATCTTCGCGACGTGCACACCGAAGCCGCCCGGCGGTTCGGCGTGGCCGCGGCCGTCGACTTCCCAATACTCATGCTCGAAGGCGCCCCACTTGGTGCCTGCAGCGGTGAGGAACTTGACCGCCGCCTGGTTCGAATCCGGCGGCACGTTCGGATCGTCGAGGCTCTGGTAGATCGAGACGAACACGTTGCGCAGCGACGGGATCACGCCTTCGACGAGCTGCGTGATCGGGCCGGTCGCGGAGGCGCGGATCCCGGTCGGTGCGCCAGCGCTGGGCGCCACCGCGGCGACTCGGTCGGCGTGATGGGCACCAAGGGTCCAGCTGCCGTAGCCGCCCATCGAATGGCCGACGAACACGGTCTGGTCGGGGTCGAGTTTCCAGGTGCGAAGTGCGCCATCGACCAGTTCGAGCACGAACTCTTCCGAGCCGGCGTCCGTCCAGCCACACTCAGTCTTCTCCAGTACTTCGGGCGCAATCATCAGGAGCCCGAGCTTCTTGAGCGCCGCGTCGTAGGCACTGGCGGCGGTGCTTGCATCGCCACTGCCGGTGCCGCCACCATGCATCGCGATCGCCAGCCCCTTGGGCTTCTTCGTCTCGCCACCGACGATGTAGCGCCCGCGCGGCGCGAGCTGCTTCTTGTCGTCCCCAGCGACGAACCAGTTGTCACCGGTGGTTTCGAGCTTGCGGCCCTTCTTGTGCAGCTTCTGCAGCTTGGTCTTCCAGGCCGTGACTTGTGCTGGCGTCAGCGTCGGTACGTCGTGCAAGCGCGCGAGAATCGCCGTCTGCGCGGCGTGGCCTTCGGCGGTCGTGTCATCGAGCGTCAGGTACTTTGCGGCCAGCGCGTCCTGCTCGGCAGGAGTCGGCGGCTTCTGCTGGGCTGCCAGCGTCGCCGGGGCCAGGGGGAACACGAGTGCGAGAGTGCAGAACAGGTGCATCACATCCTCCGGAGTGCGCAGCGTAGCTCGCCTGCGGGGCGCGCGCGAGCCAAGCCTCGCCATGGTATGTGGGTGCCGGCGCCAACGCGCAGACTTGCCTCAGTGCTGCGCGTCGCGTCGCTCGACGCGGTGGTAGATCCACGACACCGAAACGAACACCAGACCCACGAGCACGAACGCGAGGATGCGATAGAGCTGCTGCGCGCCAGACATGTCGAGCAGCAGCAGCTTGATGGCGACGACGCTGAACAGGACCAGCGCCGCGACGCGCGTCCGGCGGTGGTCGCAGCGAAACCCGGTGACCAGGGCCGCGATCGCGCCGACGAGCCACGTCACCGTCACGGAGAACAGGGCGAGCCGTTCACCCTCGGCAACATCCGCGGTGTGCGCCAGCAACCAGATCGGAGGTTCGAGCGTGATGCCAACGAAGGCGAGCAGCACGGCAGCGAGGCCAAGGCCTGCAAGTGCGCTGCCGCGGCGCCACAGCAGGGTCGCTGCCACGGTCGCGGCGATCAGCGCGAAGCGAGTGTTCGCGAACATCCAGCCGACTTGCCAGCCGGAGGCATAGATCGCAAGTCCGAGGCCCGCCGCGGCTACCAAGAGCAGGAGGCCGGCGGTCCTGAGCCAGGTGTTCTGGGTCGCTAGTGCTCGAAAACGCGCGCCTGTCGTGCACAGCAACGCCGCAAGGGCGGCGGTGACGACGAACTGGCCCGGAAGCTGTGCGGGGGCGGCATGCGCGAGTGTGAACCGCACGGCTTCGGCCGTCGTCGCGGCGTAGGCACCGAGCAGCGCGAGCGCTGCGACCGGATCGGCAGACTTGCCAGCACCGCTTCGCCGCAGCGCCGCGCGCAGAAGGGCGAGGCTGGCGGTCGCAAGCACCGCCAGCAGGAAGCGCGCGTTGGCAACGAGCGGCATCGGCAGGGCGACCTCGAGGTACAACCGACCTGCGGCGTTCGCGGCAAGTGCGAGAGGCACCAGCGCCAGTACCGCAGTGCTGCGACTGCGCACGGCATGAGCGACCAGCAGAGAGCCGCCGGCGAGGGCGACCCAGACGAATCCGGTGGCGTAGCTGAGGGTCGCAGTCGTCGGCGCTTCCGCTCCGCGCTGGAGAAAGGCAAAGGTCTCCAGGGTTGCGAGTCCTGTCGCCGCCAACTGCAGGGCGCCGAGAAGTCCGGTGGCCGTGGCGTCACGGCGGCGAATCCACGCCGCGTGCGCGAGCACCAGCAACGCGCCCGAGCCAGCTGCGAAGTAGGCGTTGACTACGGGCCAAGCGTCGGCCGGGTACGATTCGTAGGCGATGCCGGTCGCGATGACGCCGCAGAACCACGGCAAGAAGGCTCCGTTGCGGACGGCGATCGACGGCCGCCGCGCGCAGTACGAGAGCATCGCCAACGCGCCCGCAAACTGCAGCCATGCGATCGCGACGAACCGGGTGCCCCACAGCTGCGTCGCCGAGCCGGACTGCCAGCTCACCACTTCGAGCGACAGCACCGCGAGGATCCACCAGCAACCGGCGATGCCGCAGGTGCGCGCGAGCGCGGTCGCTGGCGATGCGGTGCCAAAGCGTCGATGCAGCCAGCCAAATGCGAGCAACCCGCTACCCGCGAGCAACAGCGACAGGCAGGGCGCATTCCACAGGAACCAGTAGTCGTCGGCGGCTACGGGCAGTGCCCCGGCCCAGGTCCGCACTACCGCGAGCAGCAGCACGGCGTGCGCGGCGAGCCTCGTTGGTGGATGCGCAAAGCGGTAGCCGAGCGCGAGCAATGCGATCGACTCGACGACCCACGCACTGGCGAGGACCTCGGCCGGCAGCCAGTGAAACAGCGCCAACGTCAGCAGCGTCGCACCGAGCAGAAGGAAGCCATCGCGCGCGCGCTTGTCGCCCGGGATCCGGCGCGCGGTGTGCACCCCGAAGGCCGCGTTGAACACGGTCATGCAGAGACAGCTGGCGGCCAACAGCCCGTTCGCGGTGTCGAGCAACAGCGTGTTGGCGAAGGCGTAGCTGGCCGCCACGTTCGCGAGCGCCAACGCAAAGCGCTCGCCTGGGATCGGCAGCGACAATCGCCAGTGGCGCACGAATGGCAACACCGCAAACAGCAGATGAAACACCGCAAGCCACGCGCAGGTCGCGTCGGGCTGCGGGTGGGCCTCGCCCCATTGCTGCCACCAGCCAGAGAACAGTGCGGCGGTGCCCGCGAACGCCAGCAGATCGAGCGCCCGCCAGTTGCAGTAACGCGCGACGCCAAGGACGCCGAGATCGAGCACCAAGAGGTAGGTGCATAGGGCGTCGCGGGCGTCTGCCCCCTGGCTCGCGAGCACCGGCGTGGCAAAGCCGCCGAGCACGGCGATCATGGCCATTGCAAACGCGTTGAGGCGCACCGCGAGCGCGAGCCCGAGCGCGGTCACGGCGGCGAGCAGCAGGAACGCGGCGGCTGGCGACAGCAGCGGTTCGCTGACGACGAGCATCGCCGGCTGGTAGGCCGCATAGGTCGAGAGGTAGAGCAGCGCCTGACCGCCGCCCAGAAGACCCTGCCCCAAGGCGCTCATGCCGCGCGCAAGGCTGCGCCAACCGGCGATTCCGAGGGCCACGGCGAAGGTCGTCGCGGTCGCGATGCGCGCTCGCGGACCAAACAGGTTGCCGAGCCAGTCGCGGTCGTAGGCGTACTTGAGGAAGAAGGCGATGCCGAGGAACAGCAAGGCGACCCCGATCCACGTGAGCCAGCGCAGGCCCAGCGTCTGCTCGACACCGCGAAACGGGGTTGCGTGGCGGGCGGTTGCAATGGCGGGTTCGGGCTCGCTCGGCAGCGGCGCGATCGTCGGCGCTGCGTCGCGGGTCTGCCGTGCTGGTGACGGCTGGCTGGCGGGCGCAGCGTCGCCATGGCCCGCCGCCGCCAAAGCAGCCGCCGTCACAGCCGCAGTAGCAAGGTGCGGCGGTTCGAGCGCGGCCGCCATCGCGGCGGCGGTTGCCTCAGGCTGTGGCTCAGGCAGTGGCGCGGCAAAGCGCTCGGCGGCAGGCTCGGGCACCAGTGTTGCGCTGCTGGGCCGCGGTGCTGGTTCGGCGGCCATCGACGCGGTCTGGTTGCGAGGCTGGCTCTGTTCCTCGAGTTGTCGTTCGAGGCGTTGAATGCGCCGCAGCAGCTCTTTGTGCTCGTTCCTGGCGCGCTTCGACCTTTGGATCACGACCACGAGCAGGCCGGCGAACAGCAGAACGGTCATCAGGTCCATGGAATCGCGCGGCTTCGAGTGGCTCGGTCGCCGCATGGTAGCGGTGCTTCGCGCGGTCCTCTGGTCGAAGATCCGGGACCAGGTCCAGACTGCGCGCCAGCGTTGGACCAGGCGGAGGCGCGGGCCACGGAAGCGTCGAGCAACCCAAAGCAACGCCGCTGGCGGGGACAACAGGCCGGCCCCCGTTGCCCTAGGACCACAACTGCGCGACCATCTGCTCTCGATCCTCGCCCCAAGACCGCCGCGATACCTCCACCCCTTCGATTCATGGCGGACCATCGATTCCTCACGTTGGCGCTGCACGGTGCGGTCTTGTTCGCTGCCGACGGTGGGCTCGCGCAGGCGCAGCAATGGGGCGCGCCTGACGGCCCCGCGGGCTTTGGGCGCATGGCGGCTTGCGTTGGCGGTCGCGAGCGCCTCGGGTTGTTCGGTGGCCGCATTGGCGCGACGGCGCCGCAGCCGCGCCTTGGTGCGTCGGGCTTGGGCCTCGAATGGAGTGGCATGCTCCAGGGTTTCCTTGCGGCGCCCAATCTGCTCGGCAGGTCGTCGGTTGCCTTGCCCATCCCGCGGCGGGTCGCGCGGCGCGCGCTGCCCGGGCACGTACCGGCGGCCGGGCTCGATCCCAGTGCGCCGAACGGGCTGCGCACCACGCAGGGGCTCTCGATTCGGTTGGGGGACTGAGCCGCGGTGTCTTCGACGCTGCTGCCGGAGAAGCGCTTGCCAGCGTTCGGCTCCTTGTCGCTCCTGCTCGTCCTTGCGTCGCTGCGAGCCCAAGAGCCGCTGGCGGACGCACTCGAAGCCTGCCTTGCCGCCGCCACCGCGACCGAGCACGAGACTTTGCTCGACGCCTTGTTGCGGCGCGAAGGTGCGACTGGCGAGGCGCTCCTGCAGTCGCTGCGCCAACGGCCTCTGCAACCAAGAGGCGATCAGCGCTGGGTCGTGCCCTTCTTGGGCGACGCCATCGAGGTCAAGGTGCACGTGCCAACACAACGCGCCAACGACCAGCCGCTGCCCGTGCTGCTGGCGATCAACTGGAGCAGCCAACCGCTGCATGACGCGGTCTACGAGCGCGTCATCACGGCCGACATCCCGGGCTACAAGCCGGAGCAGTTCCGCGATGCTGGACGCGACGCCCACATGAAGGTGCTGCGCACCGTGGCGTTCCGCGCTGGCGGCGACCCGGACGCGCTGTGGTTCACGGGCTACTCGTGGGGTGGGCACGCCTGCTGGGACGACGCGCTGCATCGCCCTGGCGTGGTGCGCGGCATCATCGCGCGCGGCGGTGGCCCGCGGCGCACGGCGTTTCGCTTGCTGCCGAACCTCGGTGGCGTGCGCGTGTTGTCGGTGTGCGGCGGCAAGGACGATCCGGAGCTGGTCTGGAACCTGCGCGAAGTGATGCGCGGCAAGAAGGCCAGTGGCTTGCAGATGGAGTACTGGGAGCCCGCTGACAGTGGTCACGACCAACCGCTGCCGGGCGAGAGCGAGGCCGGTTCGGCACTGCTGGCAACGCCGGCGGCCAACGCGTTGCCGCAGCGCCATGTGCTGCTCGCCGACGCTGCCAACGTCGAGCACCCGCTGTTCCGCGTGCTCGAGGTCGATGAGCGCCGATGCGCCGTCCCCGAGCGCGTGGCGGTGTCGGCGCGCATGTCGGCGGACGAGCAGCGGCGCGCGACGATTCGGGCGATGGAGAAGGCCGTGGTGTCGGTGTCCTGGGATATCGCAGTCGTGAAGGGGGTGAAGACCATCACCTTGAAGAGCCAGGGTGTTCGCGCGGGGCAGGTGATGCTGCGCGAGCCTTGGTTTGCTCCCGGCGAGCACGTGCGCGTCGTCGTCGGCTCGCGCGTCGTGCTGGACAGCCAGCTGGCCATCGATCCGCGCGTGCTGCTGGCAGAGGCGTGGCGCACCGGCGAGCGCCTGCGACCGGTGCTGCGTCTGTTGGCCGTGCGATTCTGACGCCGCAGTGGGCGCCCCGCGCCCCGTTTGTCTTGGTGCGCGCCTCTCGTCCGCTCCGGGAACGGCTCGATGCCCTCAGCGGGGTCGCAGCACGACGGACGATCGCGCTCGCGACCGCAAGACCACGGTCTGCTGCGCGCGTTCGCCGCCTTCGGCCTCGACGACGAGGTCGTAGCGGCCAATGGGCAACGTCCCGCGCAGGTGGTTCTGGCCAAGCGGCAGCAGTTCGCCTTCGCCACCGACGATCGTCGAGCCGTCGCGATAGGCCTCGGCCGTCATCGGCAACACGCGACCCGTGACGTCGCGCACGGTGAAGCGGCCCCGCGGTCGCATGCCGCGGTGATCGAACACATCGAGGGCGATCGTGCCGCCGTAGGCAACCGCGAAGGTGGCGTCGAAACCGGTCGTCGGGACCTCGATATCGCGTTGGAGCGGGATCGTGCAGTCCATGAATGGCATCGCCGTGCCGACGCACGACAGGCGATAGCGCCCTGCTGGCACCGCCATCGAGAATTGCGCGAGCTTGCTGTCGCGTGGGCGCCAGAACTCGATCGGCGCGCCGCCGTCCGCTGGTTGCCAAGTGAACGTCGCGGTGTCCGGCGGCGGGTTTGCGACCAACGCGATCCGCACAGGCGCCAGTTGCTTTGCTTCCAGCGCGAGCGCGAGGGCTGCGGGCCGCGGACCGGGTGGCAGCTCGACGAATGGCGACGTGCTGGCTTCGTGCTGGGCGCGCAGGCGAACGTGGCCGAGGCTGAGTGTGACGCGGCGCTGGCCGTTCTTGTCGGTGCGGATGGTGCGCCCACCGATGTCGATGTCGGCTGCCGCGACTGGCGCGCCGTTGTCGATAACGGAGAGCGTGACGAGGTCGCCCTCGGCGCGCAGCTCGACGTGGCCGGGCGCCGTCGCGACTGCGGTCGGCTCGCCCGCTACCAGCAGCGGCTCTTCGCTCCTGGTCGTCACCGCGAACTCCTCGCCCTGTGGGAGCGACAGTGTGAACCGGCCGCGTTCGTCGGTGCGAATCCTCACACTGCGGTGCAGCCCTTCGGTCGGCGACCATTGGCTGCCGCTGCCAAAGGTCGCGGTCGCCCGTCGCTGCGGCGCGGCCACGATTTCTACGCGCGAGAGCGGTTGACCATCGGCGCAGGTGACGTGTCCGGTCAGCAGCGCGGTCGCGCGCAGGCGCAACTCGGGCACGACGCGTTCGGTTCCGTGCAGGCCGTCGGCCGTCAGCGCTGCCGGCCACCAATCGAGACGGGGGCGGCGCGGATCGTGACCAAGGCGATCGTCGCGCGCGGCGGCGTCGCCGTGTTCGAATGCCGGCGGCAGGTCCGAATCCTCGCCCCACGGCAGGCGCGGCAGTTCGACCACGCTCTCCGCGACCAGGAGCACTTTGATTGCTGGCGGTACGCGTAGCAGGTAGCTGCCGTCCGGCTTGGAGTTGGTGCGCGCGATCGGCGGGTCGTGCGGCCCGTCTCTGCCGATCGCAAAGGCCTCGATCCGTGCCACCGTGCCCTGGCCCGTCGGGTCGAGCACGCGACCGTGCAGGCGCGCGACGGGGTAGACGCGAACCTCGGTGTGCGCACTTCGCTGCAATGGCAGGGTCAGCGGTGTGGCCTCCGCGATGCGGTAGTTCGGGTCGCTGGTGACGATGGCGAAGGTCTGCACCCCGGCGCCGCGCGCGACCGGCGGGGGCACGAAGCGTGCGGCGCCGCGCTCGTCGACCGCGACGGGCGGCAGGATGACGTCAAAGAACACGAACCCGACCGGCGCGGTCCAAGGTACCGAGGGGTGAAGACCGGTGAATTGGACCGTCCACGGGCTCTGGTCGTCGCCAGCCTCGGCCGCGATGGTCGTGCGCACAGCGGTGGGGCCGCCGTGCGCTTCCGCCGCGTCGTGCGCGCTGTCGCCGCCGGGCGCGTCCCGCGGGGGCGTTCCGTTCGCGGCCTCGTCCAGCGAGTTCTGGGCCGCGGGCTCGAGTGTCTCCCGGTCGGAGCGCGGCCACAACAGCACGAGCAGCAGCGACAGGATGGCCAATCCCGCAATCCTCGGCGCGCGCATGGGCGGGGGAGCATAGCCGCGAGGCTGGCCTGTTGGTGCGGTTCGCAAAAGGCGAGTTGGGCATGCCGGTGCGCTGCGCACTGTGAAACTCTCGCACGGCGGCAGTCTGGCGTTGTTCCTCAGGGTTGGTCGCGGCAGACTCTCCCGTCAAGTTGGCGTTGCGAGTTCTCACCACTCGCCGCTCACCCCAAAGAGAAGAGAAAGACGCACGCCGCGCCTTGGAGCTTGAGGTATGTCCGATCCGATCTCCCCGTTTCCGCCTGCTGCGCCGCGGATCGCGACCGGGGCTCGTCGCGCCGCCCCCCTGCCGACGGTGTGGTGGCGCGCCGACGCCGCGACGCTCGCCTTCCTCGAAGTGGTCTTCGCCGGCGGTGCCGCTCTTGGCTGGGACGCGACCCAGTGTCGCCCGCACGGCGCGCTGCTGCACCTTCTGCACCAAGACCATCGCGACGAACTGGAGCGACGACTGCGGACCGCGGCGCGGGATGGCGGCACTGCGGACCTCGAGTGCAATGTTGTCGCGGCGGACGCAAGCGTTCGGTGCATTCGAGTTTGTGCGATCGCTCGGCTCGGCGCCGACGGGACGACAACCTTGGAGGGCGTTCTGCTCGACGTGGACCCGGGCTTCGCGCCCCCCGGTTCGCTGTCGACCGAGAGCGCGCGCTTGCAGGCCATGCTCGACGGTGAGCGCATCGGCACGTGGCAATGGAACTGCGTGACCAACGAGACTGTCGTCAACGAGCGCTGGGCCTCGCTGCTCGGCTACACGCTCGCGGAGATCGAGCCGGTCGGAGCTGCGACCTGGACGCGACTCGCGCATCCTGACGATCTCGAGTTGGCTCGTTCGCTCACTGCCAAGCTCGCTGGTGGCGACGTGGACGAGCCCCAGTGCGAGTTGCGGCTGAAGGCCAAGGACGGTCGTTGGCTCTGGTTCCTTGCGCGTGGACGCATCGCGAGCCGCACTGCGGACGGACGGCCGCTGTGGACGTGGGGCACGATTGTCGACATCCAGGAGGCGAAGCGCCGCGAGCTTCAGCTGCAAGCGAATGCCCAGTTGCTCAACGGACTCGCTCGGCTGCAGCGCGAGTTCCTGGTCGATCCCGATCCGCGCACGTCCTTCGACCGGATGTTGGCCTTCTTGCTCGATGCGACAGAAAGCGAGTACGGTTTCATCGGCGAGGTTCATCGCCGCGCGAATGGCGAGCCTTACCTCCGCACCTGGGCCATCACCAACATCGCCTGGGACGACGCGACGCGCGCCTTCTACGAGGCGAATGCCCCAAAGGGCATGGAGTTCGGCAACCTCCAGTCGCTGTTCGGTGCCGTGCTGAAGACGCACAAGGTAGTCGTCAGCAATGCACCTCTACTGGACCCACGGCGCGGCGGCACGCCTGATGGGCATCCTCCGCTCGTGGCATTCCTTGGGCTGCCGCTGTTCTTCGGCGACGAGATGATCGGCATGATCGGGATCGCCAATCGGAACGGCGGCTACGACGAGGCCCTCATCCAATGGCTCGAACCACTGACTGCCACGTGCTCAGGGCTCGTGCACTCGCGCCGCCTCGCGCGCCAGAAAGAACTGTCGAACGCGCAGCAGCGCGAACTCGAGACGCAGTTGCAGCAAGCCCAGAAGCTGGAGAGTCTCGGCCTGTTGGCCGGCGGCATTGCGCATGATTTCAACAACCTGCTGACCAGCATCCTGGGTCGCGCCGAGCTGGCGCTGCTCGAACTCGCCAAGGGCAGCGGTGCGTATGAGCACATCGAACGTGCCGTCGAAGGGGCTCAGCGCGCCGGCGAACTGGTCAACCAGATGCTGGCCTATGCCGGCAAGGTGCGCCGCGGAGCCGAGTCCCTCGACCTGAGCGTCGTTGCCGAAGACATGCGTCGCCTGCTCGAGGTGTCGATGCAGAAGCGCTGCACCCTGCGCGCCGAGTACTCGACGCGCTTGCCCCGTGTGCTCGCCGACGCTGCGCAACTGCGGCAAGTGTTGATGAACCTCGTCATCAACGCCGGCGAAGCCACCAGCGAGCGCGGCGGTCACGTCGTGATTCGCACTGGGTGCGAAGACTACGACGCCGAGATGCTGCGCGACTTCGATCCCCTCACCCCGCTCGGTCCGGGCCAATACGTCTACATCGAGGTCGAGGACGACGGCAGCGGTATGGACGCCGCGACGCAAGCGCGGATCTTCGAACCGTTCTTCACGACGAAGTTCTCCGGCCGTGGTCTGGGGCTGTCGGCCGTGCTCGGCATCGTGCGCAATCATGGTGGCAGCCTGCGCTGCACGAGCACCCTCGGCGTCGGTACGAAGTTTCGCGTCATCCTCCCGGCCTCGGACGCAGAGTCGGCCGCCGATGGCGAACGGTCGGCGACGGCGGCGCCCGCCGACCCTTGGCACAGCAATGCCGTGGTGTTGCTCGTCGACGACGATGCGATGGTTCGTTCCGTCGCCCAACACTTGCTCGCCGAGATTGGCTGTCGTGTCCTCGTCGCCCGCGACGGCGCCGAAGCGCTCGCGGTGCATGAGCGGCATCGAGGCGAGATCGCTCTCGTGCTGCTCGATCTGACCATGCCGGGCCTATCCGGCGAGGAAGTGCTCCGCGAACTGCGTCGCCGCGGCTCAGACGTCGGCGTGGTGCTGACGAGCGGCTACCACGAGCAATCCCTGGGGTGGAATGGGTCGGCGACGAACATCGAGGGCTTCCTGCACAAGCCGTACACGCGGGCCACATTTCGTGAAGTGCTGCGCCTCGCGCTCCAATCGAGGGATCGGCCCGAGCCGCTCTAGTGCAGCGCGAGTCACTCTGCGGACAGCGCGGCGTGGCGACCAAGCTCAAGAACTCGTTGATCGCCGCTCGTCCCAGCCCTGCATCCACGGCTTGCCTCGATATCGATCCCAGCTGTCGCACAGCACCGTGACCACGGGGCCGCAGAGACCGCCGCGCGCCGCGACCCGCAGCGCGGCCGCGACGTTGGCGCCCGCCGAGCCGCCGACGAGCATCCCCTCCTCGCGCACCAGCCGTTGCACCATGGCAAAGCTCTCGGCGTCGGTCACTCGCTCGGCGGCGTCGAGTACTTCGCGATGCAGGTTCTCCGGCACCTTGCTGGCGCCGATGCCTTCGAGCTCGTAGCTGCCATCGGGGCCGAGCTCTCCGGTCTCGAGCCAGTGCGCGAGGCTCGAGCCGAT
>CAMBXM010000067.1 GCA_945871815.1 Singulisphaera sp. GP187 | reverse complement strand
AACTCCTCGACGCCGCGACGGTCGTCCTGGCCAATGTGCCCAGTACGGAAAGCCCGACGGCCGCCGTTGTCGAGCCGCTGGCCATGGCGCGCCAAGTAAAGACACTGGCCGCCGAGGCGACGGAGTGCGATCGAGCCCTCGTGCAACTGGGCGTGGAGCGGAGCGCGATCGCGCCCTTCGGCCTGTTCGAACCAGCCCAGGTCCACGCGCTGCGTAAGGCCGGCGTCTTTGTCGAACTGTACACCTACCCAAAAGGCAGCGCCCCGGACCTGCCGAGCGGCGCATCGTTGCAGGAACTCTCGATCGAAGACGGCACGGTCGCGGTGGCCGTCGTGTCGCGTCAGCCCATCGAACTCGATCTACGGCCGTTGTCGCTGCCGGCGCGCGGGCTCGCGGCGGTCGATCGGGAAATCGAAGCGTTTTCGGCCAGGGCTACGGCGGCGACAGCGGAGCTGCGACGATTGGCGCCGATGCGCACGGCTCTATTGGCGAGCCGAGCCGTGGTGGTGGAGCGCGTCGATTGGCAAGAGGCACGCGCACGATTGGCCGCCAACGGGCCGGTTGTCGTGCTCACGGGTTTCGTGCCGAAGAGTCGCGAGGAAGCGCTGCTGACGGCGTTCCGCAGTGACGCGGTCGCCATGTTGATCCGGGATGTCAACGGCGACGACGTCGTCCCCACTCTGCTCGAAGGGCCCAGCTGGGTGCGCCAGGTGCACACCGTGTTTCAGGGCATCGGGATCGTTCCTGGCTACGCCGAGGCCGACGTCAGTTCGCTGTTCCTGGTGTTCCTTCTGCTGTTCGCCGCGATGTTGATTGGCGACGCCGGCTACGGCGTGCTGCTCGTGGTGCTGGGTGCGGTCGCGTGGCACAAGACCAAATCGAAACCAGCGGGCGTGCCACAGGCCGTACGGCTCCTGTTGACGACAGGGGTGGCAACGGTGGTCTGGGGCGCGATCACCGCGACGTGGTTTGCGCTGCCAAACTTGCCGGCAGTGTTCGACACGCTGCGCATCGATTGGCTGGCACCGATCGACCAGCAAACGGGACAGGGCGACAAAGTCGCGGCCACGAAGAACATCATGCTGCTGTGCTTCGTGCTCGGCGCCGTGCACCTGACGCTGGCGCACCTCTGGGCTGCGCTGCGGTGTGGGCGCACCGTGCAGGCGCTGGCCCAGCTCGGCTGGGTCGGTTGCACTTGGCTGATGTTCTTGTTGGCTCGCACCATGGTGTTGGGCGAACAGGCTCCCAGCTACACCGTGACGCTTGCGGTCGTCGCGATCGCTGCCGTGGCTTTGTTCATGACGCCGATCAAGCTGATCAAGGCTGAGTGGTTCAACCACGTCATGCTGCCCCTGAGCTTGGTCTCGAACTTCGTCGACGTGGTCAGCTATCTGCGCCTGTTCGCGGTTGGCAGCGCCGGCGTCGCCGTGGCGCAGTCATTCAACGCGATGGCAGCGAATGCGGCCGCAGGCGGTGGTGCTGGCTATCTGCTGGCCGCGTTCATCGCGATCTTCGGCCACACCTTGAACCTTCTCTTGGCGGCGATGGCCGTGCTCGTGCACGGCGTACGCCTCAACACCCTGGAATTCTCCGCGCATCTCGGGCTGCAGTGGAGCGGTGTGCCCTACCGGCCGTTCGGCCGGCGCACCGCCGCAGCTGTGAGTTCGCGCGCGACGACGGCAACGAACGGATCGGAGGTTTGATCTTGGAACTCGAAACGATGGCAAGTCTGGGCAAGCTCGGTGGATCGATGGCGCTGTTTTTCGGCGCGGTCGGGAGCTGTCTCGGAGTCGGTGCGGCTGGTCAGGCCGCGGTGGGCAGCTGGAAGAAGTGCTTCGCGCAGAACAAGGCGGCGCCCTTCGTCCTGGTCACGTTCGTCGGCGCACCGCTGTCGCAGACGATCTACGGCATGATTCTCATGAACGGGATGGTCGCCAAGGTCGCCAATGTCAGTAGCGACAACATGGCCGCGCTCGCGAACTGGCCAGCCATGCTTGGCATCGGCATGTTCGGCGGCATCGCCATGGGCCTGTCGGCGTGGATCCAGGGCAGGATCGGGGCGGCTGCTGCGGACGCCATGGCCGAGACTGGCAAGGGCTTTGGCAACTACCTGATGGCGCTCGGCATCATCGAGACCGTCGCGCTGTTCGTGATGGTGTTCCTCGGCCAGATCGTCTGATCGGCGTCGCCAAAGCTGCCGAGGGCCGGCCGGCTGGCTGGCCCCCGGAATCCAGCGATCGGCGCTCCGGTCTCACACTCGGGGATCGGGACGGTGGCGTAGGTCCTGCCGATCCGTATGCTCCCCACGCTTTCCCTGACCCTTCGGAGAAAGCGCTTGGTCGAGATCCTCGGCGAAGGCCTCACGTACGACGACGTCCTGCTCGTGCCGCAGATGGCTTCGGCCCTGCCGCGTGACGTCTCCACCAAGACTAGGTTCTGCCGCGGCGTGGACTTGCAAGTCCCGATTGCCAGCGCCGCCATGGACACGGTCACCGAATCGCGCATGGCGGTGGCCTTGGCCCAGCAAGGCGGCATCGGCATCGTCCACAAGAACCTCTCCATCGAGAAGCAAGTCGGCGAGGTCGACAAGGTCAAGCGCTCCGCCAATGGCGTGATCCTCGACCCCGTCGCTTTGCGGCCAGAGGACACCGTCGGCACCGCCAAGGACCTGATGCAGAACCACAAGATCAGTGGTTTGCCGGTGGTCGATGAGCGACGGCGCGTGGTCGGCATCCTGACCAACCGCGACCTGCGCTTCGTCGATACGCGCGACACCAAAGTGCTGGCGATCATGACGTCACAGAACTTGGTGACGGCGCAGCCGGGCACCACGTTGGACCAGGCGCGTTCGATCCTGCAGCGCAACAAGGTCGAGAAGCTGATCCTCGTGCAGGCCGATGGCACGTTGGCCGGCCTCATCACCATGAAGGACATTCGGGGTACCGAGGAGTATCCGTCCGCGGCTCGCGACCCCCGCGGTCGCCTCGTGGTGGGCGCCGCGGTTGGAGTGCATGACCTGCAGCGCGTCAGTCGTCTCGTCGAAGCCGGATGTGACGTCATTGTCGTCGACACCGCCCACGGGCACAGCAAGAACGTGATCGAGACCGTGATCGCGATCAAGCGTGTAACCAAGGTGCCGGTCGTCGCCGGCAACGTCGGTACCCGCGAGGGTGCCGAGGCGCTGATCGCTGCCGGTGCCGATGGCATCAAAGTTGGCATCGGGCCGGGTTCGATCTGCACCACGCGCATCGTCACCGGCTGCGGCGTCCCGCAGCTGACGGCGGTGATGTCGGCGGTGGAGGCGTGCCACAAGGCGGATGTCCCGGTGATTGCCGACGGTGGCATCCGCCAGTCGGGCGACATCGTCAAGGCGCTCGCTGCTGGCGCGTCGTGCGTGATGCTCGGCTCGCTCCTGGCCGGCCTCGACGAGAGCCCCGGCGAGACCATTCTGTTTCGCGGTCGCTCGTTCAAGACCGTGCGGGGTATGGGTTCGCTCGGCGCGATGGAACTCGGCTCGGCCGATCGCTACGCGCAGGGAGAAGTGAAGGACAAGCTGAAGTACGTGCCTGAGGGGGTCGAGGGCATGGTCCCGTACAAGGGCTCGCTTGCAGACTTCGTCTACCAGTTGGTGGGCGGGCTGCGGTCGGGCATGGGCTATTGCGGTGCGCGCACGCTTGCGGAACTGACGCAGCAAGCAAAGTTCTTGCGCGTGACAGCGGCCGGCTTGCGCGAGTCGCACCCGCACGACATCCAGATCACCAAGGAAGCGCCCAACTACAGCGGCGAGGCGTGACGCCATGACGAGCAAGCAACAGGGTTCCGCGACGACGGACGCTCAGGGCCTCCCGCTGAGCGATCGGGGCCCATCAGGAGGTGTGCTGATCGTCGATTTCGGCGCTCAATACTGCCAGCTGATCGCGCGACGAATCCGCGAACTAGGGGTCTACAGCCGCATCACCGTCCCTGAGCGGGCGATGTTCACGTTCCAGGCCATGCGGCCAGCGGCGGTGATTCTCAGTGGCGGCCCGCGCTCGGTCTACGAGCACGATGCGCCCGCGCTGGACCCGCAGATCTTGCATCAGGGCGTGCCAGTGCTCGGGATCTGCTATGGCTTGCAGTGGATGGCCCAGAACCTCGGCGGCGAAGTGACGCCGGCGCAGAGCGGCGCGGAGTACGGTCGCACGGAGCTGCAGCGCGTCGAGACGCACGGCTTTCTCGAGGGCGTGCGCGACAACGGCATCGTCTGGATGTCGCACGGCGACAAGGTCAGCCGGTTGCCCAGTGGGTTCTCGGTGCTGGCGAAGAGCGCGCCTTGTCCCTTCGCAGTGGTCGCCGATCTTGACCGGAAGTTCGTCGGTCTGCAGTTCCACCCAGAAGTCGCGCACACCGAGGACGGCCAACGCATGCTGTCGAACTTTGTGCTTGGCATCGCCAAGTGCCGCACGGATTGGGATCCGGGTCACATCGTCGATCGCAAGATCCAGGCGGTCCGCGAGCTCGTCGGCGAGACCGGTGAAGTGGTGCTGGGGTTGTCCGGCGGCGTCGACAGTTCTGTTGCAGCGGCGATCGTGAACAAGGCGATCGGATCGCGGCTCCACTGCGTGTTCGTCGACAACGGCCTCCTGCGGCAGGGAGAGCGGGAGGGTGTGCAGGCGCTCTTCGGTCGCGACTGGCACATGGATCTGAAGGTGGTCGATGCCAGCGAGCGCTTCCTGGCAGAGCTGGCCGGCGTCACGGACCCAGAACAGAAGCGCAAGATCATCGGTAGGGTCTTCGTCGACGTCTTCAAGCACGAAGCCAGTGGCTACCGCAATGCGAAGTTCCTGGGCCAAGGCACGCTGTATCCCGATGTGATCGAGTCCGTCGCGGCGCACGGCGGCGCAACGTCGACGATCAAGAGCCACCACAATGTCGGTGGCTTGCCCAAGGACCTCGACATGCAACTGGTCGAGCCGCTGCGCGACCTGTTCAAGGACGAGGTCCGGGCTATCGGCCGGCAGATGGGGCTCCCGAGTTCGCTCGTCGACCGACAACCATTTCCCGGTCCGGGACTCGCGGTGCGCTGCCTCGGCGCGATTACGCGAGATCGGCTGCGAGCGCTTCGCGAAGCCGATGCCATCGTGCGTCATGAGGTCGAGTCGCGTGGCCTGCAGCAGGGACTCTGGCAGTACTTCGCCGTGCACTTGCCAGTCAAGTCGGTCGGCGTGAAGGGCGACGCCCGCGTCTACGAAGAGGTCTGCGTGTTGCGCATGGTAAGTTCCGTGGACGCCATGACGGCCGACTGGGAACTGCTGCCCGTCGACGTGCTGCGTCGGATGAGCACCCGGATCCTCAATGAGGTGAAGGGGTTCTCCCGCGTTTGTCTCGACATCAGCAGCAAGCCGCCCGCGACGATCGAGTGGGAGTGACCTCCATGGCACTCCGCTCGGCGGAGTGTCATGGACGATTCCCGAGTCGAACTAGGAAGGAAGGAGGAGCCGCTGCTCGCGCAGCGTTGGGGCGAGACGTTGGGACTGTTCCTGATCGTCGCCTCGGTGTTCCTGCTGCTGCCGCAGCGGACGCTGCACGGCGTCGACGGTGAGGTGTTCCTGACCTGGATCGAGCAAGGTCGTCACGACTACGCCCGACACGTTGCCTACCTTCACATCGTCGGTGCGCTGCACTCGATGTTCTCGCCGTTCGGCATGTCGGCCTTGCAGTCGCTGCTGTTGGCCTCGGCGCTCGGATCGGGCTTCGCGGCCGTGTGCCTGCATCGCACGTTTCGCCTGCTTGCACCGCGGCCCTTCCGCTCGGGAGCGCTGCCAGCATTCGCGGCCATGGCGACCGGGCCATGCCTTTACTACGCAACCTGCGCTGAGATCCACGGCGTGTTCGCCGCTGGCGCTGGCGCCGCGTGGTGGACCTTTGCCCGGCTCCTACTGGCGCCGAGCCTCCGGCGCGTTGCGGTGGTCGGGCTGTGCACCGGGGCTGCGGCTTCCATTCACGCCTTCGGGCACGTGCTGTTGCCAACGCTTGCCGTGGCGTCCTATGCGTTTGGCGGACCTCGCCGTGGTCTGTCGACCCGATGGTGGCTGCTGGCGGTCGGGTTGCATTGGGGTGTTGCCGTCTTGGTTGCCACACTGCTCGGCGCTGGCGCCGGTGGCCAAGCGCGCGACGCGTTCGAGTTCTGCGCCCGTCATCTCGAAGGCCTCGATCTCTCGACCGTGCCCGAGGTCATGGTGCGCGAATGGCTGATCCCATGCGCGCCCTGGTCCGTCTGCGCGGTCGTAGGGCTGTTCGTGCGTCGCGCGCGGATCTGGTCGTTGGCGACCTTGCTCGGACTGTTGCTGCATTTGCCCGTGACGGTGCTGCTGCTCGGGCATCATCACATCGACGAAGGCGGGGCCTACCTGATCGCCGTCGTCCCCGCCGCAGTCATGGCGGCCGTACGGTTGCTGCGCTGGCGTGAGTTCCTGCTGCTGACGGTCGCCGGTTTCGCGCTGTCGGTCGCTGCCGTGATGCCGCAGTGGAAGGACCCGGTCGCCCCAGAGTTCGTCTCCGGGTTTGCCACGATCCACCAGCAGCAGAAGGTCGCCTTGATTGCCGGCCGGCGCTACGAGCTGGACGGCGTCCGCACCAGCGTGCCGGGTGCGGTTGTCATCGACCTCGGCGCCGCGCTGCACCTATGGCTCGACGAACGCGAACGTGGCACGACGCTGGCCCTGTGGTTCGACGGGTGGTGGGGTCGCTTCCAAGAGGCGGGTCTGCCGGTGTTGCTGTCCGCCACCGCGCTCGACTTCTTTGTCACCTCGCCCGAGCCAGCGGTCCGCGACTTCTGGGACGGGCACGTGCCGACGCGCTATCTCGTGGTCCCCGAACTCCGCGGTGGATTCCGGGGCGCGTTCTTGTTGCCGCTCCCAGAGATCGGCAACCGTTGATCGGCGCGGCTACTTCTCCCGCAACCAGCCGAGGATCTCCTTGAGGCGCGGTGGGTTGCCCGTCATCAAGACGCCGATGCGGAACACCTTGCCGGCTGCGCGGAACGCAAACCACACGCTCACCAGCAGCAAGACGCTGGTGATCACGTACTCGTAGAGCTCTGGCGGGCCGCCAGCGCGGTTCATCATGGTGAACGGCGTGAACAGCGGGATGTAGCTGAGGATCTTGGCGACCGTGCCGTTGGGTTCTTCGACGATGAACATCATCGAGACCAGCGGGATGATCAACACGATGAACACCGGCTGCAGCAGGTTCTGCGCTTCCTTGAGGCTGTTGGTCACCGAGCCGATGGCGACGAGGAAGGCGGCGTAGAGCAGGTAGCCAGCGAGGAAGTAGCCGACGAACGAAGCGAGATAGAGCGGATCGCCGATGACGTCCATCAACGGCAGGTCGAAGCCGGGCATGAGCTTTGGCGCGACCCAGACGCCGATCAGCGCGCAGAGAACCCAGCTCAGCACCAGGGTCAGGCCGGTGGCAGCGATGCCCCAGACCTTGCCCGCCATGAGTTCGAGGGGTGACACCGAGCTGAGCAGCACCTCGATGATGCGGTTGCTCTTCTCTTCGACCGTGTTCGTCAAGAGCATCTGGGCCGCGGTGAACACCGCGATCCAGAGCAGGTAGACAAAGCCCATGGGCGCGTACTTGTTGGCCTTGTCACCGGTCTTGACGTCCTCGGCCTTGCCGTCTTCGCCGAGCTTCTGTTCGCGGAAGCGAACGGTCTCTTGGAGCGAGCGAGCAATGGTTGGGTCGATGCCGGCTTTGCCGATGCGGAGCTTCTGCACAATGCGCGTTGCGGCGCGGTCGTACATGTCGCGGAGGCCGCTGTCGGTCACGTTGTTCGACAAGTAGCGGAAGTCACTGAGCGACTGGATCGGATCTCCCGCCAGCTCGAAGTAGGCGAACAGCCGCTTCGACTCGACCATCTCGCGGAGCTTCTTGCGCTGCTCTTCGCTGGGGATGCCGGCGATGCCGAGTTCGTCGAGAGTCAGAAGTTCGAACTTGTCGGACTTCTGGGTTTCGGTCGCCTTCTCGGTGATCGCGGCAAAATCTGAGGCCGGAATCTCCAGCATCACCCGTTGCAGCTCGCGGCGCATCTCGTCGGGGACTTCGGGTTCCTTGCCGTCTACACCCGGCTCGATGGCGTCGCGGTAGCGGTCGCGGATCTCCTGCAGTTTCTGCGGCAGGCCCGAGCCACGCAGGAGCTTCATCATCCCAGGCGTGTCGGGAGTGCGCGCGGCGCGTTCGATCTGTTCGCCGATCTTCTGTTCCGTCAGATCGAGGACTGCGTAGGTCTTCACTTCCTTGAGCTTGGCGAGCACGAAGCCGGCGCCGAGCGACAGGATCAAGATGATCGGGAATGCCAGGATGCCCAGCCAGAACGTCTTGGTGCGGACGTTCTCGAGGTACTCGCGCTGGGCGACGAGGAAGGACTTGTTCGCCATGTTCAGCTGGCTCCTTGCGCGACGGGTGCGGCGGCGAGGCGCGCGTTGGCGTCCTCGACGGTGCGGACGAAGATCTCGTGCAAGGTAGGAGCTCGGTACTCGAAGCGGCGAATGGTGACGCGATCGACCAGCCAGCGCAGGGTCTGCTGCGGGTCGGCGCCCGATTGCAGGAAGATCTCGGCTTGTTTGCCGCTGTCGTTGACGCGCGTCGCGTTCGGGACGGACTTCAACACGCTGCCGTCGCCGTCGTAGTCGAGCACGATGCCGAAGTCGCGGCCTTGCTTGATCTGACCAAGCGCGCCGGCGAACTGCAGCTTGCTCTTGTGGATCATCATCACGCTGTCGCAGAGCTGTTCGGCCTGCTCCATCACGTGCGTGCTGAAGATCACCGTGCGGCCTTCGCGCTTCATGCGGAGTATCGTGTCGCGCATCACATCGCGGTTCACGGGGTCGAGGCCGCTGAAGGGTTCGTCGAGGATCACCAGCTCGGGATCGTGAATGAGCGTGCCGAGCAATTGGACCTTCTGGCCCATCCCTTTGCTCATCGCCTCGCACTTCTTGTCGAGCCAGTCGCCGAGGCCGTAGGTGGTCAGCAGTTCGCGCGCCTTCAGGTTCGCCGTCGAGGTGTCCATGCCCTTCAGCTTGCCGAAGTAGGCGACGATCTCGGCGGTCCGCATCTTCTTGTAGAGGCCCTTCTCCTCTGGCAAGTAGCCGAGCTTGTCCTTGACCATCGACGCATCAGGCTTGCCGAGCACTTCGATCGTGCCCGAGTCTGGATGGAAGATGCTCATGACCATGCGAATGGTCGTGGTCTTGCCGGCGCCATTCTGGCCAAGAAGGCCGTAGATGCAGCCGCGAGGGATGTCGAGCGAGAGGCGATCCACGGCGGTGAAGCTGCCAAAGCGCTTCGTCACCTCGTGCAGGCGGAGTGCGTAGTTCATGCTGGCTAGAAGGCGCGGCCTGTTGCCGCACTGCGGCACAACATGTCACCCGCCTGGGCAGAGGACAAGCATAGGATCGGCGCGTCGTCAGGGAGTCGGCGAAACTCCGAGAGCGCTGCGTCATTCGTCCTCGGTGACGACATCGTCCACCGACCCGCTGCGCAGAATCTCGGCTCTGCGTGCCCTCGTCGGTCGCACGCCGATGGTGGAGATTTTCTACCGCTGCGATGGCGCGCCGCGACGGCTCTACGCCAAGTACGAGTCGCGCAACATGACGGGTTCGATCAAGGACCGCATGGCGTGCCATATCCTGGCCGAGGCCTACCTCAGCGGGCAGCTGCGAGCCGGCGATCGCATCGTCGAAGCGAGCTCGGGCAATA
This sequence comes from Singulisphaera sp. GP187, assembly GCA_945871815.1. Lineage (GTDB taxonomy): Bacteria > Planctomycetota > UBA1135 > UBA1135 > UBA2386 > SXPK01. The sequence goes on along the minus strand of CAMBXM010000067.1, from coordinate 10,075 downwards.
CCGGCATTGCGTTTGCGGCCCTAGGCCGCGCACTCGGTCACCCGGTGCGCATTTACATGCCGGACTGGATGAGCCAGGAGCGACGGGCCCTGATCAGCAGCCTCGGCGCCGAACTCGTCGATGTCAGCCGCGAGCAGGGCGGGTTTGTCGGGGCTGTCGATCAGGCCCGTCATGCGGCGCTTCACGAAGACCGCGTGTTTTCGCCGTGCCAGTTCGAGAACGCTGCCAACGTTCGGGCACACGCCAGCAGCACCGGCCCGGAGATCCTGCTGCAACTCGAGGCCTTCGGCCAGCATCCCAGCGCGTTCGTGGCCGGCGTCGGTACCGGCGGCACGGTGATGGGTGTCGGGCGCGCGCTGCGGGCTGCATTCCCCGCGGTGAAGGTGCACCCGCTCGAACCGGCGAACTCGCCGACGTTGCGCACGGGTCACAAGGTCGGTTCGCATCGCATCCAGGGCATCTCCGACGACTTTGTTCCAGCGGTGGTGGACCTCGCCTGGCTCGACGACATCGTCGACGTTTGGGACGGGGATGCGATTCTGATGGCTCAGAGCCTCGCCAAGAGGCTCGGGCTCGCCGTCGGCATCAGCAGCGGCGCCAACGTCATCGGCGCGATGCAGATCGTCGAACGTGCAAGAGGCGCGTGCGACGTGCCTGCTGCTGCGGTCGTGACCATCCTGTGCGACTCGAACAAGAAGTACCTGTCGACGGACCTGTGTCGGGTCGAGCCGGTCAGGGATGGCTATTGGACGCCGCGCATCGAATTGGAGTCCTTCGACGCGGTCCCTTAGCCGCCCGTTCTAGAACGCATCCTGCCGGCGCCTTCGACTCGAAGGTGACGTTGGACGCCGAGCGCGCTGCGTCGCATGCCACGACTCGACGCCGCACCAGGTGATGGATCGCAGCCCGTCAACCGAGCGCGCGGTGACGGAACCGCGCCGCCGCCGACTGCTCCGGCGCGGTGTTCACACTCCCTTGTGGATGCGTGCGAGCAGCAGTTCTTCGAGGCGCGATGGATCGGCCTTGCCCTTGGTTGCGCGCATGACGTGGCCCTTCATCGCATCCAACGCCTTGAGCTTGCCGTCGCGCACATCCCGAGCCGCAGCGGGCAACGCTGAGATGGCGGCCAGGATCAGCGGATCAAGGGTGGCTTCGTCGACGATGCGCGACAGAGAGAGGGCCGTGATGGCGGTTTCGACACCCGTGCCGTGATCGACCATGTGTTGCAAGGCTTGGCGCGCAGTCGTGGCCGTCAGCGTCCCGCGCGCAATCGTCCTCAACAGTTCCCATAGGGCCAGCGGCGTGAGCTGGAGTTGGAAGAGGCTGCAGCCGCGCGCGCGGGCATGCTTCTGCACGTCGCTCATGATCCAGTTGCTAGCGCTCTTGGGCTCGGCGCCGGCCGCGACCACGAGCTCGAACCAGTCCCCAGTCGATTTCTCCTGCGTCAGGACTTCGACGTCGTAGGGCGGGAGTGCGAACTGGATGGCGTAGCGCTCGCGACGGGCGGAAGGGAGCTCTCCGAGTTGGGCCTGCTGGGCTGCGAGGAGGTCCGGTGTCACCCGAAGTGGCGGCAGGTCAGGGTCTGGGAAGTAGCGATAGTCTTCGGCGAACTCCTTGCTGCGCATCGGCCTCGTTTCGGCCTGTTCGTCGTTCCACAGGCGAGTCTCCTGTGCAACCCGGCCGCCAGCCGAGAGCACCGCTGTTTGGCGCCGCACTTCGTACTCGAGGGAGCGCTGCACCATCTTGAAGGAGTTCAGGTTCTTGATCTCGACCTTGGTCCCGAGTTTGGCGCCTGCTGCGGCGAGCGAGACGTTGGCGTCACAACGCAGCGTGCCCAATTCCATGTCGCAGTCGGACACCCCGCAGAAGCGCAAGATCTCGCGCAAGTTGACCAGGAAGGCGTGCGCGTCGGCGGGGTCATGCAGGTGCGGCAGCGACACGATCTCGATCAGCGGTGCGCCCGATCGGTCCAGATCGACCAGCGTCCCCGCATCGGTGTGCACCAGCTTGCCGGCGTCTTCTTCGAGGTGGATGCGTTGCAGGGTGCAGAAACGGCCGTCGCCGAGCGGCACCCGACCGCCTTGGCAGTAGGGCTCCTCGTACTGGCTGATCTGATAGCCCTTGGGCAGGTCGGGATAGAAGTAGTGCTTGCGAGCAAAGCGCGACGACGCCTGCACGACGCCATCCAGAGCGAGCGCGGCACGAACGGCGAGCGCCAGTGCCTTCTCGTTCATGGCCGGCAACGTGCCCGGCAGTCCGAGGTCGATCGCATGCACGCGCGTGTTCGGTGGGGCACCGGCAGCGTAGGCCGCGGGCGAGAACAGCTTCGTGCGCGTCGCCAGCTGCACGTGCACTTCGAGGCCAATCGTCGGTTCTAGGTTCAAGTGCACTCTTCTGGCCTCTGGCGATGCCAATCGGTTCGCTGCTGATAGACGTTTGCAACTTGCAGGAGGAGGACTTCGGCGAGCGCTGGCGCCGTGAGTTGAAGGCCGATGGGCAAGTTGCCCTTGGCGAAGCCACAGGGCATCGACAGCGCCGGTAGGCCAGCGAGGCTTGCGGGCACGGTCATCGCGTCACAGCGGTACATCGCCACAGGATCATCGATCTTGCTACCGATGGCGAATGCAGGCAGTGGCGAGGTCGGGCTGGCGATCAGGTCGCAGTGCGCGAAGGCGGCGTCAAAGTCGCGGCGCAGCAGCTGCCGCACGCGCGTCGCCTGACCGTAGAGTTCGTCGTGGTAGCCATGCTGCAGCGCGTGGGTACCGAGCAGGATGCGCAGCTGCACTTCGGCGCCGAAGCCGTCGCTCCGGCTGTTGGCGTAGCTCTCGTCGATCGTGCGGCCTTTGCGCGACAGCCCGAAGCGCACGCCGTCGTAGCGAGCGAGGTTGGACGAGGCCTCGGCTGCGGCCAGCAAGTAGTAGGTGGAAACGGCGTGGCGGACGTGCGGCAAAACGCACGGTACCAAGCGCGCGCCGAGCGCTTCGAGGGTTTGCAGGGCGGTCGTCGTCGCCGCCTTCACCGCGGCATCGAGACCGGCACCGCCGTCGTCGTCGTCGAGCACGCCGATGCGCAGGCCTTTGAGTTCTGTCCGGTTGGCGAGTTCCGCGACGTAAGCCGGCACCGGTGCATCGAGGGCGGTGGTGTCGCGCCCGTCGGGACCGGCGACGCCCAGCGCCAGTGCGAGGTCGGCAGCGTCATGAGCAAGCACGCCGATGCAGTCGAGGGAACTGGCGTAGGCGACGAGACCGTAGCGGCTCATGCGGCCGTAGGTCGGCTTCAGGCCAGTCAGGTTGCACATCGATGCTGGTTGCCGGACCGAGCCACCCGTGTCGCTGCCAAAGGCGATGGGGCAGAGTTCGCCGGCTACGGCCGCGGCGGCACCGCCGCTGCTGCCGCCAGGTACGCGCGATCGATCCCAAGGGTTGCGCGTCGGGCCATAGGCGGAGTGTTCGGTTGAGCTTCCCATGCCGAACTCGTCCATGTTGGTGCGGCCGATTACGACGGCACCGCGGTCAAGGAGGCGCTGCACGACGGTCGCGGTGTAGGGGGCACGGAAGTCGGCGAGCATGCGACTGCCGCAGGCGGCGATGTGGCCTCGCAGCAGCAGGTTGTCTTTGATGGCGATGGGGACGCCGGCGAGTGGGCCAGGATCCTCGCCGCGACGGCGCGCCGCATCGACTCGTTCGGCCGTGGCCATGGCCGAGGCGGCGAAGGTCTCGACCAGGGCATTCTCGTGCCGATTGCGGCGTTCGACTGTCGCGAGCGCCGTGGCGACGACGTCGGTAGCGCATAGGGCACCGCTGCGGACGGCGCCGGCGATGGCGGCGGCGGAACGAAGATCGATGTGCGGCATCGTTCAGCCCTCGACCACGCGTGGGACCAGGAAGCAGTCCGCCGCCTTGTTGGCGCTGTTGGCCAGCGCCTCCTCGACGGTCAGCACCGGTCCGGGTTCGTCGGCGCGCAGTCGGCCCGGCGGTGGGGTGGCATCGACGACCCCGCCGGTATCGACCTCGCGGAGGTCGGCGAAGGCGCTGACCACAGCCTTGAGCCGTCGCTCAAGCTCGTCACGGCCGGTCGTCGGCGGGCGCAGCCGCGCCAAGCGGCACAGTCGGTCGAGGGGATTGTCGGTTGGGGCGGACATACGGCAGCCCTTATGCCGGCGCGACGTCACGCCGCAAAGACGGCGACCGAAGATCGCGTGCCCCATTGGCGCTTTCCCGTCGGCAGCGGGTGGAACGTCGCCGCTGGGACCGGCCGTCGGGTTGTGCAAAAGCTGTGGTCAAACTGTGAACTACCCACCCCATTCCCGGTCAAGGAAAGCAACTCTGGCGGGGACTGGGTGGCGCTCTCCCGGTCCGGCGCGTTAGCATCCCGCGCCGTGCCGGAGGCGTCCGGCAACGCTCGGAGCCAGACACGGTGCTGTCCCGCGCGGGTTGCCGGCCAGCGCCCCTGGTTCGCAGCCGACCTTCGCCCGCGCAACCATGGACACGTCAGCCTTCGTCGTCATCGGTCTCACCTGCAACGTCGTAGGTGTGTTCTTCTTGGCGAACTCGATCCGCTTCCGGGAGCCGCGCAAAGCCCTCGAGGAGACTCTGGGTGTGTCTTTGCGCAGCCTGGACAAGGCCCAGGACACGGCCCTCAACGCCGTGCAGGTCGTCATCGGCTTCCTATTCCTGACGGTTGGGTTCCTGCTCCAGGTCATCGGCCACTGGACCGGCGAGCTCCTGACGCTTGTTCTCTGCGGTGGCATCATCGCCTTTGCGGTCGCGGTCTATGGCGTTGGCGCCTACTTCACCCGTCGAGCATTCAAGAAGCTGTTGCGCGAGTTCTTCGAGGCCCAGCGCAACTGGTCGTTCACGGAGAACATGGAGCTGACCAAGGAGATTGGGGCCCTTCTCGGGGTCCCACATTCTCCGGACATGACGGTCGAGGCCTACGTCCATCAGGTCCGTCAGGCTCTCGGCGTGACCGCACCCGGGGCCAAGGCCCCAGCCGCGGCCGACCGCGCCCGCCGCATCGCCCTCCCCCGCTGAGGTTACGTGGCGCGCACGCCAATCCGGCCGGAGCGCCCGGTGGCCCATCCCGCAAACACCCGCGCAGGGTAGGGCTGCCGGCTAGGCGCGCCGCAAGCCAGTTGCGGAGGCGACCAGAACGCACGTGATCGTTCCCCTATGCTCATGGGAACGAAGCAACTCGGGGCCCGCATTGTCTACCGGCGACTAGTGCGCGAACTGAAGGCGGCATGCCTCGACCTGGTGCTGCCGCCGCACTGCCCGGGGTGCGGTGCCGGCCGGGGGGAACTCGACGCCGGGTATCGCCTCTGCCGACCGTGCCGCGTGCATCTCGAGGGGATTCCACCGGGCGGCTGTCGTCGGTGCGGCGAGCCACTGGCGGCTCCCGGGCGGTGTAGCTACGACCACCGCCCTCTGCAGGGGATCGCCTTCGCCCGCGCCCCGTTTCGCTACCGCGGAACCGGCGGAGCGTTGGTGCGGCGATTCAAGCTGGCGGGAGACTTTGGTGCCCTCTCTCTGCTTGCCAAAGCCATGGCCGAAGTCGTGGGCAGTAGCCTCATGCCGGAGTGGCGACACGCACGCATCGTGGCGGTGCCGTTGCATCGTTTGCGGCGCCGCGCCCGTGGCTTCGACCAGGCAGAACTGCTAGCCCAAGCAGTTGCTACGCGACTCTCGCTGTGCTGTGTGGCCAGTTGCTTGCGCCGTTCGCGCGCGACCCGACCGCAAGGCGACCCCCGCGTCCTCTCGCGCGCCCTGAACGTCGACGGCGCCTTCGAGGTCGAGCGTCCGCAGGTAGTCTGCGGGCAGCGCATCGTGTTGATCGACGACGTGACGACCTCAGGCGCCACGGCCCGTGCGTGCGCACGCGTCTTGCTCGCGGCCGGGGCGCATGAGGTGGCGCTGCTCACTTCGTGCCGGGCCAGAACGCTCAGTGCGACCTTGTGAGTCCCCTGCAGGCAATCGAAGATCGGCGGCATGAACGACTTGTCAGCCCCGGTGGTGCACTCGGCCGCAGCCAAGCTGCGCGGTCAGGTTGTGACCACGCCGGTTATCGGTGGCGTGCACTTGGCTGGCGATGGTGAGGTCGATTTGCGCTGGAAAGCCGAGCTCATCCAAACCGGAGGCTCGGGCTGGTATCGCGGCTACCTGCATCTGCTGTTGAAGAGCTACGGGGCCTTGCCCGGCGTGTCCTTCTGCGGGCCCGTGGCACAGGTACTCGCGGCGGCGGTCGCGGCGTACCATCACCGGTTGTCGATGCATGTGTTCTCCAGCGTGCCGCTGCTCGACGACGTGAACGAAGCGCTCGCGTCGCTCAAGGCCACGGTCGAAGTGGTTGCCGACCCCGTCGCCTCGGCCGCACGCATGCAACGACAGAACGGGCACCTGCCGTTGCCGGGGGCGGAGCATCCTGAGGTCGCGGCGGGATTGGCGACGATCGGGATGGAGTTCGGCACGCATCTACCGGCCGAATGCACCGCCGTCTATGTGCCGTCGATTGCGGCTGCCGCAATTGCCGCGGGGCTCGCAGTGGTAGGCCGAACGATGCCCGTCGTGCCGGTGGACACGACCATGACCGACACGGGAGAGGCACTGCGATGCAAGCTCTCCGTTGGGCGCTCCCATCGGGTGGTGCTCGGGGAGACCAGCGCCTCGGTATTGGCCGCGGCGCTGCGTCACCGGGGCGGTGGCGTCGTCGGTGCGGTGGCACTCGACTGACGCGGCGCTCTGCGGTCCGTCACACGCGCAAGGCGTGCTCGAACTGATTGATGCGAGAGATGGCCTCCCAGAGGTCGTCTTCAACAAAATGCGACTCCACCGGGTACTGGGCGTCTTGGCCGCCTTGACCGGTGCGAACCAAGATCGTGCCCACTTCAGCGCGCTGTGCTGCGAGCACATCGAGAGTGGTATGGCCGATCATCCAGCAGCGGTGCAGGTTGAGGTCAAACTCCTGTTGGGCCATCTTGAAGATGCCCGGCCCCGGCTTGCGGAACACGGATTCGCGGCGGAAGCGCCCCTTGCCCTTGGGGTGATAGGGGCAGGAGTAGATCTTGGCGATGGGGATGCCGTCGGCGCGTAAGCGCTCGACCAGGACCTCGCAGAAGCGCGTGAACTCACGCTCCTTGCGCTGGCCGAAGGCGATGTCGTGGCGACTGGTCGCAATGAAGATGCGGAATCGCTCCGGGTCGATTTTGCCGAGAGCCTCGAAGCTGCGCGGCAGCAGCTTCATTTCGTTGTTGGGACCGAGGTCGGGGGACGCGACGAGGACGCCGTCGAGTTCGAAGAAGATTCCTTGCTTGTCGGGGATCTTGGCCATGCTGAGTTCCTGCAGAGCCTGGATCGACCGATGCGATCGAACCCTGGAGAACGCGGGAAAAAATGCCTGGCCCCGGTGTCTCTCCAAGACTGGTGAATCCCCGGACAAACCGTGTCCCGGGGCTGGGCGATGTGCGTAAGGCCCTGCATACTCCGTTGTTCCCTCGGTCTCTCCCTCACGTTCTGCTCCCCACCGTGTCCCAACGCATCGAAAACGAGCTAATGCTCCGAGTCCAGGCTGGTGACCTGGAGGCATTCGAGCAGTTGGTCGAGCGCTACCAGAACATGGTCTACGGCTTGGCCTTGAGCATTGTCCGTAGTCCGGAGGATGCCGAGGAAGCAGCACAAGATGCGTTCGTCAAGCTGTTCCGCGCCCGGCATCAATTCGACGCCAGCCGAGAGTTGGAGCCGTGGCTCTTGTGCATTGCCGGCAATGCCTGCCGCGATCGGCTGCGTCGACGTCGCACGTCCGCGCTGCCACTGCTGGGCGGCGAAGAGGGCGAAGACCACGTCCAGCAGGCGCCAGACCGGCGCGCGGCTTCCGACGCGCAGAGGACGCTGCAGCATACGATTCGAGGCGAACTGGATCGGCTGAGCGAACGTGCGCGACTCCCTCTGGAGTTGAAGTACCTGCGCGGCATGAGCAATCAGCAGATTGCCGATTCGCTGGGGATCTCCATCAGCAGCGTCAAACTGCAGATTGCTCGGGCCAAGGACATTCTGGCAAGTCGACTGGAACGGGTGATGGAAGCATGAGCGACCTACCAGAACCCATGCACCAGCCGCCCGACCCGCGCGAGCTTCGCCAGTCGGTTCCGGCTTCGTCGATGTGCGCGCGAATGCGGTCTCTCTTGCGCGACTTTGCCGATGCGGATCTACCGCTCGAGCAACGAGCGGAGGTGGAGACCCACGTCCACGGCTGCCGCGATTGCGGTCTCGCGTTGTCGCGCTCCGAGTTCGAAGTGCTCCGACTGCGCCGCGCGTTTGGCGATGGCTGGGAGCAAGCGGCGCCGCGCCAGGGCTTTGCTCGACGAACGCTCGCACGGATCTTGTTCGAGTCGCCCGAACTGGCGATCGAAGCCGCCCTGGCGGCGGACGCGGCGGACGCCGCCGCTGCGGCGGCCTTGGTTGACGACGACAAAGACACGCGCTCGCCGATGGTGCGGCACGCGGCGCCGCAGATCGATCTTGCCCGCCGAGTGGTTGCTCGAGCCAGTGCCGAGTTGCGAGCCAACCGTCAGGCAACACATCGGCGAGCCCGCGGCTGGCTCCTGTTCGCGAGCTTGGCTGCCGCGGTGCTTGTCGCGGTCCTCGGCTTCGTCTGGCAGAACGTCGTGGAGGTTACGGCGAACGTCCGCTTGTCCGTAGTCGCAGCGGATCAAGTGTGGCGCGCGGCGAACGGCAATCTGCTCCGACTCGGACCCGGCGATGGCTTGGGTGAGGGCGCGGTGCTGCGCATTGACGCAGAGGGTTCCCTCGACGCGGAGTGGTACGACGCTTCGGTCATCGGCCAGCAGCCGGCGGCTCAGTTGCGTCTGCGTGGCGATTGCAACCTGCATGTCGCCGAGCAACTTCAACTGCTGCACGGTTCGTTGGAGGTTTACTCGCAACGGCCGATGTCGGTGTTGCTGGGTGATGGCACGAGTGTCGAGCTTGGCGCCGGCCTGTACCACATCTCGGTGACCGAGCAGATGGGGCCCTACGATGACCTGCTTGCCTCTGCTGGTAACATCGGAGTTCGTATCGAGGTGCACAACGGGGAGGTCGCGCGGCTCGATCGTGAGTCCGGCAACGCTGCCGTGATCGGTGCCGGACAAGTGGGACGCTACAGCCGAGGGATGGCCGGGATCGCAGTCGAGAACCAGCCGGTACCGCAGTCGTTCGGTCCGCTTGCGGGCGCATCAGGGCGGAGGCCTATCGAGGCCCCCGATCATCCTGATCTGCGCGGGGTGGTGCTGGACACGTTCGGCGCGCCCGTTGCGAACGCGCTGGTGCGGTTGTCGTTCGCGGCTAGCACTGGCCTGATGGCACGGCAACTCGTCACCGACGCATTGGGCGCGTACGAGCTGCCAACTGGTAGTGGTGTCCGCGAGGGCTACGCGCTCGTTCAGATTGCACCCCCGGTTGGTCGGGTCGATCTCGCCTTCTTGCCGCAGGATGCGCACGCCCTCATGCCGGTTGACGGCGGCGGTTTCCAACTGCCGACGGCCATTCTTGGCCGGTCGGTTTTGTTGCGCGGTCGCATCCTGGGCGACACTCAGGATCGCAGCAATGCACGCGTGGTGCCGTGTCTCTACGACGAGGCCTTGGGGCAGGTCTGGCCGTGGCTCGACGGTGCCGTGTCGGCCGATCGCGACGGCCGCTTTGCGTTTGCTGGTTTGCCGACGCGCCTGCTACCGCACCAAGTGCCCTGTGCGCTCGTGTTCCATCCGCTCGGCGATGTGGTGTTCCAGGCGATTCCCTTGCCTGGGACTACGGCCGCCGTCGCTGGCGAACTCCGCGTCTCCTCGCCGCCGTTGCGCGACCTGGTACTTCGTGGTTTGCCGCCATCGCGCAGCAGCGTGGTGCTCGAAGAGGTCGTAGGTATGCCGCCGGGCTCGGCTGTCCGGCGTCATGTCGCACTTGCCGATGGGTCGGGGGTGGCCAACGGCATGCGCGTCGGTCGCGGCCGACTGTGGCTCGAAGCCGGCAGTGTGGTGCGCCCGATGCTGCAACCGATCGCGAGCGCGGGGCCCGGGATGGCCGACGTC
>CAMBXM010000066.1 GCA_945871815.1 Singulisphaera sp. GP187 | reverse complement strand
GTTGCGGCCGGCGATGTCGAGGTAGGCGCGGCGGGCAAAGGCGGCGTCGTCGAGCAGCGCGCTCGGGGCCAACTGTCGCTGTTGCAGCCCCTTCTCGAGCAAGCGGTCGATCTTGACGGCGGCGGCGCCGATGCGACTGCGTGCTACTTCGGCAACGGATCGGGTGGGGGCCTGTGCTGGCGGCGTAGCGGTCGCCCTCGGCGGGGCTTGGCCAGGGAGCCCACAGGGCACAAAAAGGGAGCTGGCGAGGACGATGGCAGCGCGGACTGCGTGCGTCAGGAGTAGGTTCTCGGCCATAGGTATCGTTGGGCCTCGCTGCAACCGCGAGGGCGCATGGTAACGGGGTAGATCGGCACCCTGCCACCGCAGGGGTGCACAAAAGTCACCGTGTGACGAACGCCAGACCTACTACCCACGCCGCACGGCAGATTGGATCCGCGAGTCCTCGGACCGTAGTGTCCCGCCCTTCGTTTCCCGGTAGCGGCCGGGGGCGACACCACTTTCGATCGAATCTCTCCCAGGGAGGCTGCCCACCGTGAATGCCGAGCGTGATGCTGCGATCCGGACGATTGCCAACAAACAACCCATTGCCTTCGCGCGTGGCGAGCTGCGTGTGCCCGAGCTGTTCGGCGCCAACGTGTTCGGCCCGCAGCAGATGCGTGCCCGTTTGCCCGAAACCGCCTTCAAGGCGCTGCAACTCTGCCTGACGCAAGGCCAAGAGTTGGGCCCGGGGCTCGCCGATCAGGTTGCCAACGCGATGAAGGAATGGGCCATCGAACGCGGCGCCACGCACTTCACGCACTGGTTCCAGCCGATGACCGGCTCGACGGCCGAGAAGCACGACTCCTTCGCCAGCCTCGAAGATGGACGGTTGATGATGGAGTTCAGCGGCAAGGCGCTGATCAAGGGCGAGCCCGATGCGAGTTCCTTCCCGAGCGGTGGCCTGCGGGCGACCTTCGAGGCGCGCGGCTACACGGCCTGGGATCCAACCTCGCCGGCCTTTCTTCGGGAGACCACCAACGGCTCCACTCTGTGCATCCCGACGGCGTTCTGCTCGTGGACTGGCGAGGCGCTCGACGAGAAGACGCCGCTGCTGCGCAGTCTCGAAGCGATCAACCGCGAGGCGTTGCGAATGTTGCGCCTGCTCGGGGATCAAAAGGCGACGCACGTCTACCCGACACTCGGTTGTGAACAGGAGTACTTCCTGATCGACCGCGACTTCTATCTGCGTCGCCCCGATCTGATCGCGACGGGCCGTACGCTGTTCGGGACCAAGCCGCCCAAGGGCCAAGAATTGGAGGACCACTATTTTGGTTCGATCCAGCCTCGCGTGCTTGCCTACATGCAAGAGTGCGAAAACGAACTGTGGAAGCTCGGAGTCCCCGTCAAGACGCGCCACAACGAAGTCGCGCCACAGCAGTACGAGATCGCGCCGATCTTCGAGCGCACGACGGTCGCAGCCGACCACAACATGATTTGCATGGAGGTGCTGAAGCAGGTCGCTCAGAAGCACGGATTCCATTGCCTGCTGCACGAGAAGCCGTTCGCTGGAATCAACGGGTCGGGCAAGCACAACAACTGGTCGCTGTCGACCGACACGGGCGAGAACCTGCTCGAGCCGGGCCATACCCCGCACGAGAACATGCGCTTCGTGGTCATGCTCACCGCCGTCATTCGGGCGGTTGACGCGCACGCCGATCTGTTGCGCTGCACGATTGCCCACGCCGGCAACGACCATCGCTTGGGTGCCAACGAAGCCCCGCCGGCCATCATCTCGATCTACCTCGGCGAGCAGCTGAGCGAGGTTGTCGACAACATCGTCGCCGGCACGACGGCGCGCTCGGAGAAGCGCAAGGACACGATGCGACTTGGGGTGACGGCGCTGCCGCCGCTGCCGCGCGACGCTACCGATCGCAATCGGACATCGCCGTTCGCGTTCACCGGCAACAAGTTCGAGTTCCGAGCGGTCGGCAGCACGCAGGCCTCGGCCAAGCCCAACGCGGTGCTCAACACCATCGTTGCCGACGCCCTTGCCGGTCTCGTCGACCAGATCGAGAAGCTGAAGGCCCAGAAGGGGCTCGACGCGGCGATCAATGAGGTCGTGATCGAGACGCTGCGGAAGCACAAGCGCGTGCTGTTCAACGGCAATGGCTACTCAGCCGAGTGGCACGCGGAGGCGGCGGCGCGCGGCTTGCCGAACTTCAAGAACGCGGTGGATGCGATCGGCAACTTCTGCGCGGAGAAGAATGTGGCGATGTTCGAGCGGTTTGGCGTCCTGACTGCGAAGGAAGCTGAGTCGCGAATGAACATCCAGTTCGAGGCCTACTGCAAGGCGATCTCGATCGAAGGGCTCAGTTGTCTCTCCATCGCGCGCACGATGTTGTTGCCGGCGGCCCAGGCGCACCAGGGTGCGGTGGCCCAGAGCATTGCCGCAGCGAAGGCCCTCGGTATCGACGTGTCGGGGCAGCACAAGTGTCTCGCCACGGTGTCAGCGTTGATCGAGCAACTGATCGCGCGCATCGACGACTTGGGCGCTCAGTTCGAACACGCCGAAGGTCATCCGGGGACGCCGCAGGAGCACGCGAGGGTCTACCGCGACAAGGTGGCCACGAGCATGCAGAAGGTCCGGGAGACGGCGGACGCGCTGGAGACCATGGTCAACGACGCGTTCTGGCCGTTGCCAAAGTACCGCGAGATGCTGTTCGTGCAGTGACCGTCGGGGCGCGGTTGCGCCGTTCCCACTCAGCCGAAGCGGCCTTCGATGTAGTCCGCGGTCTCGGGCTTCTTCGGCGTCACGAACATATCCTCGGTCCGCGCGTGCTCGATCACCCGGCCGAGGAGCATGAACACGCACTCGTCGCTGGCCCGCCGTGCCTGGGCCATGTTGTGCGTGACGATGAGGATCGAGTACTTGCCGCGCAGTTCCCAGATCAGTTCCTCGACGGCGCGCGTGGCCTCTGGATCCAGCGCCGAGCATGGTTCGTCCATGAGCAGGATCTCGGGCCGCATCGGCAGGAGGCGGGCGATGCACAGTTTCTGCTGCTCTTCGAGGGACAGACTGGTCGCTTTGCGCCCCAGTCGATCCTTCACCCGGTCCCAGAGCAGCACCTCCCGCAGCGCTCGTTCGACGAGTTGGTCGGCCTCGGCGCGGGGAATGCGGTCGTCGCGGTGGATGTGTTGGCCGAACAGCACGTTCTCACGAATCGAGAGCGGCAGCGGGTTCGGGCGCTGGAACACCATCCCTACTTGACGGCGAACCTGGATCGGCGAGATGTCCGGGCCGTAGATGTCTTGTCCGAGCACTTGGATGGTGCCCGTGGTCGATACATAGCCGAGGCGCTCGTTGATGCGATTGCAGCTCCGGAGAAACGTCGATTTGCCGCAACCCGAAGGGCCGATCAGTGACGTGACGATGCCGTGCTTGATCTGAAGGTCTACGTCGCGGAGCGCCTGAAACGTTCCGTACCACAGGTTGAGTCCCTTCGATTCGATTGCCCACCTGGGCCCCGCCTCAGGGTTTGCCGTCGCGGTTTGGGGTTTCGCACTAGCCATAACGGCCCTCGACGTAATCGCGGGTGCGCTGGTCCTTCACCTCACCAGTGAACAACTCTTCGGTTGGCGCAATCTCGACGCAGCGACCGGACAGGAAGAAGGCCGTTCTTGTGGCCAGGCGACGAGCCTGTTGGACCAGGTTGGTGACGAGCACGATGGTCATCTCCTGCCGCAGTTCCTTCAGCACCTCTTCGATGCGCATCGTCGTGACAGGGTCCACAGCGATGGAGAACTCATCGAGCAAGAGCAGGTCCGGGTCCTGCGACAGGGCGCGGGCGATCGTGAGCCGCTGTTGCTGGCCGCCACTGAGCAGCGAGCCGAGGTTCCTCAAGCGGTCCTTCACTTCGTCCCACAAGGCCGCACGCCGAAGGCAGCGCTCGACAATCTCGTCGAGGGCCACCTTGTTGCGGAGGCCGCGAAGTCGCGGTGCCAACGCGACGTTGTCGTAAATCGACAGCGGTAGACCGACCGGCAGGGGGAAGACCACGCCGATGCGACGGCGAAGGGCGTAGACGTTGCGGACCTGCTCGACGTCGCGTCCAGCAAAACGAACGGTGCCGGTGATCCTCATCCCCGGCACGAAGTCATGCATGCGGTTCAGCGAGCGCAGAAACGAGGTCTTGCCGGCGTTGGCTGGCCCAATGATCCCGAAAATCTCGTTCTGCTGCACCTGCAGCGTGCAGCCTTGGAGTGCGACGTGGGAGCCGTACCGCACCGTGAGGTCTTGCACATCGAGCATCGGCTCGACGGCGGTGGTGCTCGGCGGTTGTGGGGCGGGCGTCACCACCGCTTCCTCCCCCGCAACCGCATGCGAAAAGCGATTGCCGTTGCGTTCATGACCAGCACGACACCGATCAGGGTCAAGGCCACCGAGAATGGCAGTCCCGGCGGGACGTTCGGCACCTGGGTGGACACGTTGTAGAGGTGTAGCGACAACGCCATGGTCTGATCGAACACGCCCTCCGGCGTGTACGCGACCCAGTAGACGGCGCCAGTGAACATGATCGGTGCGGTCTCGCCGACGGCCCGAGAGATGCACAGGATCACGCCGGTCAGGATGCCGCTGCCCGAGTTGGGCAGCACGAGGCGCCAGATGGTCTGCCAGCGAGTTGCGCCCATGCTCCAGCATGCCTCGCGGAACGAATGCGGCACCGCCTGCAGGGACTCCCTGGTGGCGACGATCACCACGGGCAAGGTCATGACCGCAAGCGTGCAGGACGCCGCCAGAATCGAAGCGCCGAAGTCGAGGAAGAGCACGAAGGCGCCGACACCGAAGAGCGCATGCACGATGCTCGGTACGCCGGCGAGGTTGACGATGGCGATGTTGATCGTGCGTGTAAGCCAGTTGTCGCGCGCGTACTCGCTGAGGTAGATCGCCGCCGACACTCCGAGCGGGAACGCCAGCAGCAGCGCCCCACTGGTCAGCCACAGCGTGCCGATGAGTGCCGGGAAGATGCCTCCGGCCGTCATGCCCTTGCGCGGCTTGTCGAGGAAGAAGTCGAGGCTAAGCCCAGGCCCACCGCGGACGATGAGCACGAGCAGGATGCCGAACACCGGCACCACCAGCAGGGAAGTCATCACCAAGAAGAGCAGTCGGAACAGGCTCTGCTGCGTCAGGCTGCGCTGCTCGCGCGGCGTCCTGAGGAACCGGTTGTCGAGCCCGCTCATGCCTTCTTCCTTCGAATGCCGCGGACGATCGAGTCGGCTGTCAGGTTGATGGCGAAGGTGATCCCGAACAGCAGCACTCCGAGCACGAACAGCGCTTGGTAGTGGTCATCGCCCTTGGCGGTCTCGCCGAGTTCTGCGGCGATGGTTGCCGTCAGAGTGCGGACCGGGTCGAACAGCGAGGTCGGAAGGTTGATCGCGTGGCCACTGGCCATCAGCACTGCAATCGTCTCGCCGAACGCGCGGCCGACACCGAGCAGCACCGCAGCGCTCAGTCCTGGGCGAGCATGCGGCAGCACGACGCGCCAGACGACCTGCCACTTGTTGGCTCCGAGCGCTTCTGCGGCCTCGCGGTAGGCATCCGGGACGGCCTTCAGCGAGTCCTCGGCGATCGTGGTCATGATCGGCGCGGCCATGAGACCGAGGATGAGGCCGGCGTTCAGCAGATTGAGACCAGAAGGCACACCGAAGATCTGCGTCATGGCCGGGCCGATTACGTGCAGACCGATGACACCCCAAACGACGGACGGGATCGCAGCCAGCAATTCGATCAGGATCTTCAGCCATTCACGGCGGCGGCCGCGAGCGAACTCGCCGATGTAGATCGCAGCGCCAAGCGAGAACGGGACGACCACGAACATTGCGATGCCCGTGATCGATGCGGTCCCGGCGATCAAGGCGACGGCACCGTACTGAGGCGGGTGACCGTTGGGTCGCCATGCGATCGAACCGAAGAACTCACTCCAGGCAAGTCGCGTCGCCGCGAAATCGAGGCCCTGAGTGGCGATGAACAGGAAAATCGCGCCGATGAAGAGGATCGTCGAGATGCCGCCGGTGAAGACGAGCATCATCGCGACGCGATCCAGCCACCACGCGGAATCGCGACGGTCAAACGCTTGGGCAGCGCTGATTCGCGTCTTCGGTGGCGGGGCGGTCATCTTCAGGGTCTCAGCACGCCTGTTCGCCACGTAGCTTTTCCATGAGGGTGCGCACCAACGGCGTCAGCCGACGATACGTCTCCTCGGGATCCTCGGTGCTGCCCATGTCCCAGACGACGAGCGTGGTGTGGAACGGCACCTTGCCGATGCGCTGGCGGGAATCCGGATGCAGACCGACGATGAAGTGGAACTCGTCGAGTTGGTCGAGAAACGTGGATAGAGGGGTCGGCCACACCATGCCGAGATCGAGGCCGACGCGCTTGGCGAACTGCACGTAGCGAGCATCGATCTCGTCCGCCGGCGCAAAACCGGCACTCCGGTAGGTCCCGCTTTGCGGGAAAGCCTTGCGCGTGAAGTGCTCGGCGAGCTGGCTGACGCCGTTGTTCTTGTCGCCAACAAACAAGATGTTGAACAGCTTCTCGCCCTTCAGTTGGCCGGTGCCGACGAAGATCGTCTCTTCGCAGATGTTCTTCGCCTGGTGGATGACGCGCTCGAGGCGGTTGAACGTCGCCATCAACGAAAACAGGTCGCTGACCGGACGGCTTCGTTCTTCGCCTTCCTTCACGAGGTCGGCGAACACCTTGTCGAAGTGCTGGGCAAACTGTCGCGCCGAAGCCAAGGTGGCGTTGGCCAGCGCGATGTCGTGGTTCTGGAAGCTCTTCAGCCCTTCGTGCAGCATGCGGCGCGCGTGCTCGCACATCGTCTCGATGTCGCGCTGCACGATCGGCGGCGCTTCGGTCGATAGTTGGGCTGCTGTCCGTGAGATGGTCGCTGCGTAGTCGCCGATACGCTCCAAGGCGATGTTGAGCCGGAGTACCGAGGACACATACCGGAGGTGTCCAGCCGATGGCAGATGCCTGGCGACGAACGTATGGCAAAGGCGATCGAGCTCGCGCGTCTGCCGGTTCACCGTGTAGTCGCCGATGATGGTCTGGGCGGCCAAGTCGCGGTCGAGGGACAACACCGACTTGACCGAGTTGCCAATCGCCTCCTCGATGTTGGCGCCGACGATCGCGACGAGGTCCTGGATCCAGGCCAGGTCTTTCTGCAGACGTTCTTCGTAGTGGCTGGTCAAGTCGATGCCTCGTGGCGCCTAGGGCTACCGACCAAGCGGTGCGCGAGCGAGCAGAAATCTCGGTTGGACGATCAGATCTTGCGCAGCGGCGGGTAGCCACGGTCCATCAGGACGCGCTGGCCGGCATCGCTCTTGATCCAGTCCAGATACTTGGCGACGGCGCCCTTTGGCTCTCCGATCGTGTACATGAAGAGCTGTCGCGCGATCGGGTAGGTGCCTTCGAGGACCGCGTCGATCGATGGCGTCACGGCCTTCTTGTCCTTGTTGACGACGGGCACCATGCGAACTTGGTCCGTGGCGTAGGAAAGGCCGCTGTAGCCGATCCCGGAAGTCACCTTGGAGACGAGGTCGACGACATCCTTGCTGCCGTTCATGTCGCGCGTGCCGAGGCGGAAGTTGGTCGTCTTGCCCAGCACGGCTTCGCGGAAGTACTCGTAGGTGCCGCTGTTGCTCTGGCGCGAGACGAGAACCATGTCGTCCTCACCGCTGGGCAGCTTGACTCCCAGCTGACTCCACTTAGTGACGTTGCCGCCGTCGGCGTAGATCGCCTTGAGTTGGTCGAGGGTGATCTCGGCGATCGGGTTGTCCTTGTGGACGTAGATCGCGATTCCGTCAAAGCCGACAAGGTGCTGAACCGGATCGTGGCCCTTCTTGCGTGCGGCCTCGACTTCTTCTGGCTTGAAGGCGCGGCTGCAGTTGGCGATGTCGACCGTGCCGTCGATCAGGCCCGTCACGCCAACCTGTGAGCCGCCACCGGCCACCGCGATACCGACGTTGGTCTCGATGTCGGCATAGGTTTCGGCCCAAGCCTGTGCGACCTCGAGCATCGTGTCCGAGCCCTTGTTCTGGATGAGGATTCGACCCTGAGGCTGGCCGGGGTTCTGGCTCTGTTGGCCGCTCTGATCGGGCTTGCTGCAGGCTGCAAGCGTGGCAACGACGGCCGCAGCAATGACGAGGATCTTCACGAAGTCAGTCCGTGGGTTAAGGGTTCAGCGATTCGAGTGCAGAAGAATCGTCTGGCCGTGTGAAGACCACGGGCCCTCGGGATTAAGAAGACGTTAAGGTGATCGCCACCGGTGGCAGCCCGTCTGGCCCTGGTTGTTCGCCGACCGGCCGGTGCTTGAAGCGTCGGCCTTGCCAGAACCACTGCTCAGGGTGCGCTGCTACGGCCCGGCCAAGTCCTTGGTTGATGCGGAGGAGAATGCGCTCCACGTCTTTGGCTCGATCGCCGGAGCTCATCGCTGGGATCACATCCCAGACGCGCAACGCAAAGCGAAACTTGCCCGTCCGCATCGCGGTCACGACGACTACTGGCGCGCCCGACGACAGGCTGAGAAGTGCCGGGGTCGCAACTGTCGCGGCCCCGGTGCCAAGAAATGGCGGGAACGAATCGCCGCGGCGGCCGGCGCTATCGCACAGCAGGCCGATGGTCTCGCGGCGCTGGAGCGCGCGGCGAAGGGTGCCAACCACGTTGTGCTTGGCGACTACGACTTGCCCGGAACCGGTGCGGAGCTTGGAGATGATCCGGTCGACGCCGGGGATCGGGCTCGGTCGGAACACGGAAGTGATGGCCACATTCAGCAGCGCGCACGCATAGCCACCGACGTCCCATACGCCGATGTGGCCAGTGGCCCAGATGATGCCCTTCTGCTGCCCATGCAGTTTGAGCACGGGCTCGAGTTCGCGCAGGTCAACCACGCGATGCAGCGTCTCTTTGGTGATGCGATGCAGTCGGCAGCTGTCGACTGCTAGCCAAGTCAAATGGCGCGCGACCTTCCACAGGTGCAAGCGAGGGCGGGCGGTGCCGAGACCGCCGTCGCGGTAGACGATGCGCACGTTACGCCAGTAGCCCCGCACGCGTTTGCCGCGGCGGTCCGAGACGAGCCACAGCACCGCGATGGGGATGGCGCCAAGGTCGGCCAGAAAGTAGGCGATGGGGGAGGGCAGGGCTCCGAACGTCCACGTCACTGCCGCGAGCAGCCTGGTCAGGACGTTGTGCCACCACGGCGAGTGTGGAGGGCGTCCCTCGGCGCCATCGTCGTTGTTGGTCGCGGCTACCATCGTCATGCAGCGCGAGCAGCATCGCCGCTCTGCGGAAGACGAACCAGAGCCAACAGCCCTAGTCCGACGAGGAGCTGCACCGACTGAACCAACATCGCGGACTTGGCCCCGTGGCCATCGGCGACGAGCCCGTAAACGGTGCTGCCGATGACCGACAGCTTGACGGTGATGCCGTAGAGACCAAAGAACTCGCCGATGCGTTCCTTGGGAGCCAGTAGCACGACGACTTTGCGGCCGGCGGTCCAGATGCCTGACAGGCCGAGCGACCCGAGCATTACGAGCGTGAGCAGATACCCGAGTGCCGAGGTGCCGCCGAACCACGCGCCGCCGACCAGTGCGAAGAGCAGTGCCAGGCCGGAGAGCTTCATGACGCGCAACGGCCAGCGGTCGGTCAAGGCGCCGAGGCTGATGCCAAACACCAGCGCCATGGAGTTGAGGCAGAGGCCAGCAAGAGCAAAGAACGAATCAAGACCCTCTTGGCCGCGGTAGATCGTGCCGAACAGCACCAGCGAACCGTCTTCGGCAGCGGTTGCGAACACGTTGCGCGTGAAGGAGCCGAAGAACAGCACCGCCGTGTTGAGTACGTCGACGAGACAGAAGTTGGCCAGCAGAAAGTAGAGCAGCGCGCGGTGCTGGGGCAGTTCCTTCAACGTCGATAGAAGCGACGCGACCGCGTCGCGCACCGCGGCCGTCGCGGGGCCCTTCCTGACCTCGCGGCGGTCACGCACCAAGCACATGCAGGGCAATGCGAAGACCAAGAACATGCCCGCGGCCAACAAGAACTGCGAGCTGGGCGTCTTGACCGGCAGGAGCAACAACAGCACCAAGATCGTGCCGCAGTAACCCACGCCCACGCCGATGCCGCTGATCAAGCCGGCGCGCTCGTGGCTCGCGACCGAAGGCAGTAGCGAGTTGTAGAACAACAGGCCGAGGTTGTAGGCGACGTTGGCGAGGAAGAAGCAGCCGAGCATGAAGCCCTCGCCGCCGCCAAGGCCCCAGCCTGACATGGCGCCGATACAGAGGAGCGTTGCGATCGACAGATAGAGCCCCGTTCGCGCCGTTCGATCGACGATCGCGCCGAGCACCGGTACCAGCAAGCCGGCGAGCACCATCGACCACGTCTGCGTGAGGCCTAGGTTGGAGAGGCCGCCGTAGTTCTTCTCGACGAACGGAGTGAACAAGAAGGTCAGCGTTGCGGCGTAGACCGTGTTCGCGAGGTCGTAGAGCACCCACGCGCCGGTGCTGAATCGATGCGGACGGGGGCCGTGCTCGGGGGGTCCGATGCGTAGAAGCATGCCGACCGCGGACGCTACGGGTGCACCGCCTCGGAGACGCGAGGAAATCCCGCGGCTTCCGGTATGGTGCAGCGATGCACGCAGGCAATGACGGTCGCGTTTCGCGGCGTTCGTTCGTGCTCGGCTCGGCAACTGCGTTCGCTGCGGCGGGGTGCCGCAGCGCGAGCCCGGTGGTTGCGACCGCGGCAAGTCGCGCGCGCATTCTCGGCAGCAACGCCGCGGTGCGAATCGGCGTCCTCGGTCACAACGGCCGCGGGTCGGAGTTGACCGCGGGGTTTCGCGCCCTGCCAGGCGTGCGCATCGCTGCCTTGTGCGATGTCGACACCGTGGTGCTAGCCCGGGCCGAGGCTGCATGCCGCGCACTGGGCGAAGCCCCGCGCACCTTCACCGACCCTCGCGCCCTGCTCGACAGCGACACCGTCGACGCAGTTGCGATCGCGACGCCCAACCACTGGCACAGTTTGCTCGGCGTGTGGGCGCTGGAGCGAGGTCTTCACGCCTACGTCGAGAAGCCTGTGAGCCACGATGTCTGGGAGGGCGCCCAACTGGTTGCAGCGGCGCAGCGCACCGGCCTCGTGGCTGCTTCCGGTACGCAATGCCGCAGTCACAAGGGCATCCTGGACGCGATCGCCTACGCGCAGAGCGGTGCGCTCGGTCGCATCCGGCTCGCGCGCGGTCTGTGCTACAAGCCGCGTACGAGCATCGGCAAGGTTGCAGAGCCGAGTGCGCCGCCAGCGACCGTCGACTATGACCTGTGGCTGGGGCCGGCCGCGCAGCAGGCGGTTCGCCGGCACAAGTTTCACTACGACTGGCACTGGCAGTGGCCGTATGGCAACGGCGATCTCGGCAACCAAGGCGTGCACCAGATGGACCTTTGCCGCATGGCCGTCGGGCTCGACGCTCTGCCGAGCCAGGTGTGGTCGGTGGGCGGGCGCTTTGGCGCGGACGACGACGGCGAGACCCCGAACACACAGCTTGTCTGGATCGGGAGCGAGCGTGCCCCGATCCTGTTCGAAGTGCGCGGCTTGCCAGCGTCAGCTCACACGCGGCAGATGGACGAGTTCTTTTCCGCCCGCATCGGCGTGGTCATTCACTGCGAACACGGCTGCGTGGTGCTGACGAGCTACTACGGTGGACATGCGCAGGATCTCGAAGGCAAGCGCATCGCCACCTTTGTGGGCCGAGGCGACCACCTAGCGAACTTCATCGATGCGGTCCGTGCGGGCGACCCGAAGCGGCTCGCCGCCGACGTTCGCCAAGGCCATCTCAGCAGTGCGCTGTGTCATCTGGGCAACGAATCGCTGCGTCGCGGGGTTGAGGCGACGATGCCGACCTGCGATGCGGCCCTGCGCAGCGTGCCAGAACTCGGCGAAGCGTTTCTGCGCATGCAGCAGCACCTCGAGGACAACGCCCTGCCCTCATTGGCGCCGCTGCAGCTTGGTGCTTTGCTGCGCCCTGACACCGACGGCAATCGCCATGCGCGGCGGGCCTACCGCGCCCCATTCGAATTGAAGCCGCAGGTGGCGCTGTGAGCCACACTGCGGCCGCTCTGGTGTGGGGCATGCTGGCGCTCTCGCCCCTGCTCGCGCAGCAGGGGGACCGCGCCGACGAAGATCGGGCGACGTTGCAGCCAGGCCTTTTGGTTCCAGACGCGGTGGTGCGCACGCCGGCCGAAGAGCTTGCGACCCTGCGCCTGCAGCCTGGCTTCCGCGCCGAACTGGTAGCGAGCGAGCCGTTGCTTGGCGATCCCGTGCACGCGGTGTTCGATGGCGATGGCAACCTCTGGGTCGTCGCGATGCGCAGTTACATGCGCACCGTGGACGCCGACGGCGAACGCACGCCCGACGGTTGCGTCTTGGTGCTGCGCGATCGCGACGGCGACGGCCGTATGGACGAAGCTGTTCCGTTCCTCGGGGACCTCGTACTGCCGCGGGCGGTCCTGCCCCTCCGTGGTGGCGCGCTCGTGATCGCACCGCCGGTGTTGCTGTGGGCGGTTGACGAGGACGGGGATCTGCGCGCCGATCGCACCGAGGTTGTGTGTGACGGTTTCGACAGCGGCATCGTCAATCCCGAACACAGCGGCAACGGGTTGTTGTGGGGGCTCGACAACCGGATCCACCTCGCCGACGACGCGCGCATGTTGCGTTGGCGGCGCACCGCCGCTGGCGTGTCGTTCGCGATCGAACGCACCGTGTTGGCGGGACAGTGGGGTCTTAGCCAGGACGATCGCGGCCGCCTCTACTTCAACTACAACGAGGATTGGCTGCGCTGCGATCTTGTGCCGCGTCACTATGGCGCGCGAACGCAGCCCGCAGCGCTGCTGCCTGGCCAGAACCAACGTCTGGTGCCGGATGGGCGCGTGTTTCCGTCGCGGATCACGCCAGGGGTCAATCGGGGCGGTCGCGCTGGCATGCTCAAGGATGGGTGGCTCCAGCGGCACACGGCTGCATGCGCGCCGTTCCTCTACCGCGGTTCGGCCTTGTCCGGATGCAATGGCGATGCCTTTGTCTGCGAGCCTGCCGGCAACCTCGTGCGACGGATTCGACTGCGCGATCACGACGCCTACATGTCGGGTGCGAATGCTCATGAGGGCGCGGAGTTTCTCACCTCGACGGATGAACGTTTCCGTCCCGTGAACTTGACCCAAGGTCCTGATGGCGCGCTCTACGTCGTGGACATGTATCGCGGCGTCATCCAGCACAAGAACTTCGTCACGACCTTTCTGCGCCAACAGATCCTCGATCGCCGTCTCGAGCGCCCGATCGGTCTTGGTCGCATCTGGCGCATCGTCGATGCCGATGCTGCGCGGGTAGCTCAGGTCGCGTCTTCGGTTGTCGATCCCGCAGCTCTGGTCGCCCAGTTGGCGGCGGCCGATGGCTTCGTGCGCGATCGCGCCCAACAGCGCTTGGTCGAGCAGCAGGACATTCGCGCCGTGCTGCCATTGCGCGCACTGCTGCAAACGGGCGCGGTGCCGGGGTCCCTGCATGCGCTCGCCACCTTGCACGGTCTGGGCGAACTGAGGTGCGACGATCTGCGCCGCGCCTTGCATGCGACGGACGCAGGTCTGCTGTGTCTGGCCTTGCAGTTTGTCGCCACCGAACTCAGTCGGGGCGATCGAGTGCTGTTTGCGCAGTGCGAGCATCTGGTCGACGCGGCGGCGCCGTGCGTGCTCTGGCACCTTGCGCTGGCACTCGGCGACGTGTCGGGTGCGCACCAAGGTCGAGCCTTCGCCTTGTTGGCGAGGCTTGCAGCGCGCGCGCGCGACGATGCGGTACTTACCGGTGCCGTCGCCAGCAGTGCGCAGTCCGATCCGGTAGAACTCGCGCGAGTTCTCATCGCCATGCCATTCGACTCGGGGGTCGAGAAAGCGTTGCGGGCGGTGGCTCTCGGGGTCGGTCAGGCCAGGGATCCGGCGCTGCACGAGGCGGTGTTGCAGCGGGCGGCTGCAGCCATGGATCCTCGCCAGCAGGTCGCGCTCTTGCACGGCTTGTGCGCCGCGATTCCGACGGCTGCGACCGCGGCGCGTGGCTTCTACTCCTTCGTGGTGACACCGCCGGCCTTGCCGGCGATGTTGCGAACGGGTCGGCCCGAAGTCACGGTCTTGGTCCAACAACTCCTCGCCGCCATCGAGCTTCGCGCCGACGCGGCGGCGACTGCGGTGGACAACGACGCTTCGATGCTGCTGCCTGCCGAACGCGCGCGCGTGGCGGCAGGCGCTCGGGTCTACGGTGCCTACTGCGCCGCCTGCCACCAGACCGAAGGCCAGGGCCTGCCAGGTCTCGCTCCGCCGCTGCGCTCATCGGAGTGGGTGATCGGAGATCCCGGGCTCCTGCTCCAGGTCGCCTTGCATGGTGTGCGCGGACCCTTGCGCGCTGCGGGTGCGACCTTTGATGGCGAGATGCCGGCGCAATCGCACCTCGGCGATGAGGACCTCGCCGCGGCTCTCAGTTACCTGCGCCGTGCCTTCGGCCATCGCGCGAGTTGCATCACACCGCCACAGGTTGCGGCGATGCGGCAGCGACACCGAGAGCGGATCACGCCGTGGTCCGCCGTCGAACTGCAGCCGCGTTGACGAGGCCGCCGGTGGACAGTCGCCTGCTCCTCTGCGATGGTGTTCGTGTGTCCACGTCGCCGCCGTTGTCCGAGAGCCTGCACGACGCCTGTGTTCTGCGTTCGACAACGCCGCGTGCGTGGGCGTTGGCAGCTGCCCAGAACCTGCCTTTGCTGCTGATCGAGCAGGCGCACCTGGAGAAGAAGGCCGCCGCTGCGGCCGCCCGCTTTCTGTTCGCGCTGCCGCAGGAGATCTGGATCCAGCGCGCCCTGTCGTATCTTGCGCGCGAGGAACTCGTGCACTTCGAGCGCACACTGCGGCAGCTCGAGTTGCGCGGCATCCGCTATGTGCAACAAGCGCCGTCAGGCTATGCCGGCAAGCTCAAGGCTGCCTGCGCGTCGGCGGCGCCCGAGCGCGTGATCGACGAGTTGTTGGTCTCGGCGTTGATCGAGGCGCGCTCGCACGAACGCATGCAAGCACTCGGACACGCTCTTGCCGGAACGGACCCGGACGCCAGCGAGTTCTACCTCGATCTGGTCGAGGCCGAAGCGCGACATCGCTGCGTCTACCTCGACATCGCCGTGGCGATGTCGGACGAAGCCACCGTTCGCAGTCGCTTCCAGCCCCTTTCGCTGCGCGAGTCCGAACTGGTCGCGGCGAAGGACCAAGCCGTGCATCTGCACGGTGGCCACGGCGCCTATGACGGCGTCTGACCGCGCGCGGCCGTCGCGGTGCCGCACTGGTGGGTTGGTGATCGGGACCCTCGCAGGGCTCTATGGGGCAGCAGTGCTGTTCGGCATGCCGCCGTCGTTGCCATTCGATGTCGCATGGAACCTCGGCGATCTACCGCTCGACCCTGCACTCCGCGCCGACAACGACGGCAGGACTCGTCTCGTCGTGCTCCAACATGGGCTCTGGCGATCGCAATGGGCGATGAAATGCCTGCAGCGCGCACTGGAGGCGCACGGCTATGTCGTCTGCAACGAAGGCTATCCGAGCACGGCCATGACCATCGAGGAGGCGAGTGCCAGGCTCGCGTCGGTCGCCGAGGCTGCCGTCGCCGCCTGCAGATCGCCGGTGGAGGTCGCGTTCGTCGGTCACTCGCTCGGTGGGCTCGTGATCCAGGACTATCTTCGGCGGTCCGATGCGCGCCTACCGTTTGCGTGCGTCTACGTCGCCGTGCCGCATCGCGGCGCAGTGCTGTGCGATCTGCGCAAGCACTGGTGGCCGTTCCCGTGGATCATGGGAACGGGCGCCGCGCTGCAGCTGAGTCCCGGCGATCCGATCCACGCCCGCCCAATCCGGTTCGTCGAACGCAGCGGCGTCGTCGTTGGCAACCTCGGCGAGGGAAACACCTCCATTCCGGGTGACGACGACGGCACGGTTGCCGTTGTCGAGGCCTCGCTGGCAGGTGCGGCGGATCGCATCGTGCTTGCTCTTTCGCACACGGCGATCGCGTCCTCGCCCGCAACCAGCCGGCAGGTCCTTCACTTCTTGAAGGCCCGCCGGTTCGAGCACTGAGTTGCGCGTCAGCCGATCGTGACGACGACCGTATTGGTGGTCGAGAGTTGGGGCGACGCGCAACCGGTCGTGCTGCCAAGGTCCATGCCTTGGAGGCCGAACTGCAAGCCGATGAAGAACGGATCGCACGGGATCGTCAAATTGGTGACGCTGCCGAAGAACGCTGCTTCCCAGTTGTGGCCAAACGTGCAGCCGCAGAAGGGAATGGGCGTCAGATTGAAGCCGTAGCCGACGAAGGGCAGGCCGGTCGCGCCGCTGACGGTGCACTGCAGCGTGCCGAGGATGTTCGGGCTGCCGGTTACCGCAAACGTCGCCGAGCCACAGGCCGTGAGGTTGGTGCTCATCGTGCCCGTGCTGGTGCCGCAGGCTGCCGTCAAGAAGAACGAGCCGAACGTGTTGTTGTAGCCGCCGACGCGCACGAGGTAGGTCTGGCCCGCCGTCATATTGACGGTCAACTGCGAGCCGAGGGTGCAGAAGTCGTCGTTGCAGGCGAGCAGCGTCGGAGTGGCGCAGGCTCCCGAGTAGATCGACATCACCGTGTCCAGGGTGCGACCGACGGGGCAGGTCGCAAACGTCGTCGGTGCCGTGCAGTTGGCCGTGAACGAGAACCACAGGTCGTTCATGTTGCCGAGGCCGCAGGTCCAGGCCGGCGTCGACAGCGTCGCAGCGTTGTTGGTGTAGATGCCGTTCTGGCCGAGCACGATCGGGATCGGGGCGGTGCAGTCGTCGCCGGCAACGTTGGGCGCGGTGACGGCGATATCGAAGTTGCCAACTGCGGCGTTGAAGCCGCCGACGTGGATGCGGTAGGTCTGGCCCGCAGTCAGCGTGACCGTGACCGACGAACCGACTGTGCAGCTGTCGTCGTTGCAGGCGAGCGAGCTGAGGGCGGCGCAGGTGCCCGAGAACACTTCGAGTACGGTGTCAAAGTTGCGGGTCGCCGAGCAGGTCGCAAAGGTGTGCAGCCCGGTGGCCGTGGCGGCGTAGGTGAACCAGACATCGTTCGTGCCCGACGGCACGCAGGCGAACGGCGAGCCAGCGGTCGCGAACAAGCTGCTGAACGGGCCGTTGTTGCCGCGCGCGAGCACCGTGGCGTTGGCGCAGGCGTCGTTTGCCGGCGGTGTGGAGCTGCCGGTCGACAGCGCCGTGATGGCTGTCTGCAAGGCGCCGAGGGTCACCGCCGTACCTGAGTTGCTCCCCGTGGTCGTCGTGCAGCCGGCGTTGGTGTGGATCGCGATGGCGACGCCGGTGGCATTGATGGCGACGACCGAGCCCGAGTTGCCGCCGCAGGTGTCGACCTGGTGGGTGATGGTCGTGCCGCTGACCGCAGTCAAGGGGCCGGTGTGTGTCTGCTGCGTCTGGTTGCGAGCGCCGCTGCCGCTGGCGCACGAGCAACTGCTGGCGTTGGCGCCGTCGTTGGCGGGGGTGCCGTCGACACCGTAGCCCCAGTTGACCAGCGTCGTGCTGGTGGCTGGCATCGACGTCGCGAGGTTGAAGGCTTGGCCCATAGCCTGGAAGGTCGTGAGCCCGGTGTTCGAGTTCGGGAAGCACTTGAAGACCCACCAGTCATTGCCGATGCCGCCGTTGTTCGACAGCGAACCGGCGGAGTCGATGGCAAACTGGAAGTTGGCCGGTGGATTGATCAAGGCACACGACGATGCCGAGGCTGGAACGTTGAACTGGAGCACCTGGCCGGTGGCGTAGCAGTGACCCGCCGAGAGGTGCAGGCGCTCGTTGGGGTTGGTGGTGGCGGTGCTGATGATCCAGCCCGAGCAACCGACGCCAAGGATGCGGCCGGCGCGCGGATCGCTGCTCGGGACGCGGTTGTCGGTGGCACCGCAGATCGTCTCCAGCGGCTGCACATCGGCGATCACGTCGGCGGCGAAGACCCGTTCGATCTCGACGAAGTTCTTGTGGGTCCCAGGCGCCGCAACCAGCTCGATCATCACGCCGTTGCCGTTGAAGTAGGCCGTGCTGTTCGACCACTGCTCCAGGCTCTTGCGATTGAGGATCTGCACGTCGCCGTCGAGCAAGGAGGCGATGCGCAGATAGCTGTCACCTTCGAGGTTCGCGTCGGCGAAGTACACTCGCAGCCACGGATTGGCCTCGGGCAGAACCAAGAACTCGCGCCAGACGACTCCGGCGATCGGCATGGGGTTGGCGTGCACGCCACTCTCGACCGCGACTGGATGCCAATGGCCGAGGAGCGGGACCTGCTGGGCAGGCATGGCGACCACGGCTACGAGGGCGGCGAGAACTCCGCATACGGGCGCGAGCCTGGGGGAAGCGGGACGGGGCATGGAACCTCCTGGGAGAGCTGAGGGGACTGGGGAGCTGCAGGGACACTGAATAACGGTT
Organism: Singulisphaera sp. GP187; assembly: GCA_945871815.1. Taxonomy (GTDB): domain Bacteria; phylum Planctomycetota; class UBA1135; order UBA1135; family UBA2386; genus SXPK01. The sequence continues at coordinate 1,533 of CAMBXM010000066.1, read as the reverse complement.
GCCTTGCGTGGGCTCGGCATCCGCGCCGGGCGCGCGGTCGAAGTGACGCATTAAAGCGTCCTCGGCTGCATTCTGCCAGTTGGGCGCAGTCCCGCCACGAGCGACATCGACCTGAGCGGCATGTTGCAATGCTGACCCTCACCCCCGATCCTGTTCGGCCGCAAACCTACATGAGCCGGACCCACGCATTCTGGCGCTCGTCCATCGGCAGCAAGACGCTGATGGCTATCACGGGCGTTCTGCTCTTCCTCTTCGTGGTCGCGCACCTCGTTGGCAATCTCCAGATCTTCGCCGGGCCCGAGAAGCTGAATGGCTACGCCAAGATGCTTGCCGACCTGGGCCCGCTGCTGTGGGTGGCGCGCCTCTCGTTGCTGGCGATCTTTGTGCTGCACGTGGCGACCGCCATCCGGCTGAGCCGCGCCAACAAGAAGGCGAGGCCGGTGCCCTACGCACGGGAGGAGACCATCCAGGCGACCTTTGCGTCGCGCTCGATGCTGCTCTCGGGCCTCTCCCTGCTGGCATTCGTCGTCTACCACCTGATGCACTTCACGTTTGGTGCCGTCCACGGGGATGACTACGTGCTGAAGCAAGGCGGCGGCGGACACGACGTCTACGCGATGGTCGTGGCCAGTTTCAGCCAGGCGCCGATCGCGTTCGCCTACATCGCGTTCCAGGTGCTGCTGTTCTTCCACCTGAGCCATGGTCTGCAGTCGTTCGCGCAGACGATCGGCGTCAACCACGCGCGCTACACACCGAAGATCAAGTCCTTGTCGTTCCTGCTCGCGGCGCTGGTCGCCGGTGGCAACATCCTGCTCGCACTCGCCCCGATGCTCGGGTTGGTCAAGGCGGTCGCATGAATCTCGACGCACGCATTCCCGATGGTCCCGTCCAAGACAAGTGGGAGAAGCGCCGCTTCGAACTGAAGTTGGTCAATCCCGCCAACAAGCGGAAGTACAAGGTCCTTGTGGTGGGCTCTGGGCTCGCTGGCGCCTCGGCCGCCTCGTCGCTGGCGGAACTCGGCTACCAGGTCGAGTGCTTTTGCTTCCAGGACAGCCCGCGGCGCGCTCACTCGATCGCGGCCCAGGGTGGCATCAACGCGGCCAAGAACTACCGCAACGACGGCGACTCCGTCTGGCGCCTGTTCTACGACACCGTGAAGGGCGGTGACTTCCGCGCCCGCGAGGCCAACGTCTACCGACTGGCCCAACTCAGCGTGAACATCATCGACCAGGCCGTCGCGCAGGGCGTGCCGTTCGCGCGGGAGTACAGCGGTCTGCTCGACAACCGCAGCTTTGGCGGGGCGCAGGTGTCGCGCACGTTCTACGCCCGCGGTCAGACCGGTCAGCAACTGCTGCTCGGCGCCTACTCGGCGCTGTCGCGGCAGATCGGGCTCGGCGCGGTCAAGATGTTCTCGCGCACCGAGATGCTCGACCTCGTCGTCGTCGATGGTCACGCCAAGGGCATCATCGTTCGCAACCTCGTCACCGGCGAGGTCACGGCGCATCAGGGCGATGCTGTCGTGCTCTCGACTGG
>CAMBXM010000065.1 GCA_945871815.1 Singulisphaera sp. GP187 | reverse complement strand
TGGCGGCGATGCGGCGACGTTGGAGCAAGCGCGGTCGTTGGTGCGGAAGGTGCGGACGCAACGGCAGAAGAGCGCTGAGAAAGGTCTTGGCGGCGAGGTTGGCCCAGGTCGTTCGGCCGCGACAGACTGAGACCTCGACTGCACAGTGGGATCAGGTGCTGCCGATAGGGTAGAAGCCAACGAGCCAGCACCGCCCATGCCCACGATGCCAACGACAGCGCTCAAGCCCGTACTCCTCAATCGGCTCATCCAGAGTCGGGTTTGGGGCGGGCACCACCTGGAGGCGTTGTTTGGCATCCGCTCACCGGACGGCCAACCGATCGGCGAGACCTGGGAGCTGGTCGATCGCCCCGAGGCCTGCAGCCGGCTGCGCGCGGGCGGCAGTCTGCGCGAACTCATGCAGATGGACCGCCGCGGGCTGCTCGGGCGCGACGTGCGCCCAGGCTTTGGCGACCGCTTCCCGCTGCTGTTCAAGTTCCTCGATGCGCAGACGGAGTTGTCGGTGCAGGTGCATCCTGACGACCAAGCAGCGCAGTTGCACGGGGACGGCGGCAAGTCCGAGGCTTGGCTCGTGCTGCAAACGCTCGAGAACGCGCGGATCGTGCGCGGCTTCAAGCCCGGCGTCACTCGCGCCAACTTCGAGCTGGCGGCGCACGGGCCCGAGATCGAGGACCTGCTCTACAGCTTCAAACCCACGGTTGGCGACTGCATCTACACCCCGGCCGGAACGCTGCACGCGATCGGCCCGGGCGCGGTGATCTTCGAGGTCCAGCAAAACAGCGATATCACCTGGCGGCTCTATGACTGGGGCCGGCAGCGCACGCTGCACGTCGACCACGCGATTCGCGGGACCAAGGTCACCAACGGCAGTCTCGATCCCACGGTTCTGCCGAAGCCGCTGCCGGACGGTGGCAAGCTGCTGCTGGCGACGCCGTTCTTCCGGATGCGGCGCTACGACGTGAGCGCCAAACTCGAGATTCCAACCAACGACGCCTTCGTCGTGGTCACGGTGCTCGGTGGCCAAGGCACGCTCGGATGGCACTCGGGCGGCGAGGATCTGCCGCTGCGGTTGCAGAAAGGCGACTGCGTCCTGGTGCCGGCGGCAGTGGGCAGCATCTTCTTGTCGCCGATGGGCAAGCTCGACGTCGTACTGACCGATCCCGCGCGAAGCTGAGGGAGTCGTTTCGCGGCTGGCATTGGCGGCAAGGCCATGCGCGGTGGCCGTCGCCGTCGAGTTTTGTTGTCGCCCGGCGCCGGGCTTCGCTGGATGCTCTGCGCCTCAACCGATGGCGAAGCGACACGAAGACCGTAAGCCGGGGCAGCGTCTCTCGCGCAGCGCACGCCCCGCGCGTCCCGAACGACCGACGCGCAGTGGTCGACCGACTCGATCGGACCGATCCGACCGCTCCCAAGGTGCCGAGCAGGAGGGCGGGCCCAGTCGGCCGACTGGTTCAGGTCGGGTCGCACCGGGCAGGCCCGCGGCGTATCGCGGTGCAGCCGGTCGGCCTGCTGGCGGCAAGCGACCGTTCGGCAAAGCGCCGACGCGCAAGAGCGGCATTCGCGTCACCGCCAAACCGTCGCGCGAAGTCGATGACGGCAAGGTGCGGCTCAACCGTTTCTTGGCGATGGCCGGTGTGTGCAGTCGTCGCGCGGCAGACGAGTTGATCGAGAGCGGCAGCGTCGAGGTCAACGGCAAGGTGGTCAAAGAGCTCGGCTTTCGCGTTGACCCCACGACCGACAAGGTCGCCGTCGACGGCGAAGGCGTGCGCCAGGAGAAGAAGGTCTACGTCCTGTTCAACAAGCCGACCAACGTAGTCTGCACCAGCGCGCGCCACGAGCAGAAGAAGCGCGTGATCGACTTCTTGCCCGAAGTGAAGGGCCGTCTGTTCACGGTGGGCCGCCTCGACCTCGATAGCGAGGGGCTGATCCTGCTGACCAACGACGGCGACTTCGCCCAGCGACTCACGCATCCGCGCTACGGTGTGCCCAAGACCTACCAGGTCGTGGTCCGCGGGCGCATCGGTGACAAGGAGATCGAGAAGGCGCGCGGCGGTATCTGGTTGGCCGAAGGTCCAACGCAAGGCATGCAGATCAAGGTGGAGCGCGCCAGCAACGACCGCTCGACGATCAAGGTCGTGCTGCGCGAAGGCAAGAATCGCGAGATCCGCCGCGTGTTCGCGCGGCTCGAACTGCCGGTCTTGGAACTGAAGCGTGTTCGCATCGGGGACCTGTCGCTCTACGGGCTGAAGACCGGCGAATGGCGCTTCCTGCAACTCGACGAAGTGAAGGCCCTGTTGTCGACATCGCGCCAGGAGCTGCCAAAAATGGAAGAGAACAAAGAGAGCAACGCGTGGGGCACTGCTCCGCGACCAGCATCGCGGCCCGTTACGTCGACGCGCGTTGCCGCCAGGTCGGCCACCAAGGGGTTGGCTCGAACCGGTAGTCGAGTGCGACCACCGATCGTGGATCGCGACGACGACGGAGGTGAGCAGTGACCGCTGCCCGTATCGAAGTCGTGCAGTTGGAGAATGGCTTCCGCGCGCTGCTGGCGCCCCGCCGTTCCTTGCCGGTAGTCGCGTCCGTGCTCTGGTACCGCGTCGGTTCGCGCGACGAGCGCACCGGCGAGACCGGCCTGTCGCACTTCCTCGAACACATGATGTTCAAGGGCACCGACCGTTACGCCAAGGGCAGCATCGACATGCTGACCGCGAAGATGGGAGGCAACAACAACGCATTCACCGACAACGACGGGACTGCGTACTACTTCGCTCTGGCGTCGGACCGTTGGGAGACGGCGCTCGAGATCGAAGCGAGTCGCATGCGCGACTGCCTGCTCGACAGCCAAGAGTTCGCCAGCGAGAAGAACGTGGTGCTCGAAGAGCTGGCGATGGGCGAAGACGACCCATGGCGCCCGCTCTACCAGGCTGCGGAGACGCTGCTGTACCAGGTGCACCCGTACCATCATCCGGTGATCGGTTATCGCCAGGACCTCGAGCAACTCGGCGTCGATGGCATGCGCGCCTACTACGACCGCCACTATGGCCCCAATCGCGCTTTCCTCGTCGTCGCTGGCGACATCGACGTCGAGCGCACCGCTGCCCGCATCCGCGAGTTGTTCGGCACGCTGCCGCAGAACGCAGTTGCGCGCCGTGAAGTGCTGGCCGAGCCGGTGCAGCAGGGCGAACGGCGAGCGACGCTGAACACGCCGCACGCAGTCGCGCGGTTGTGCCTCGCCTTTCCGACCACGCGCACCGGCGAACGCGACGACTACGCGCTCGACGTGCTCGCGCACGACCTCGGCATCGGCAAGAACAGCCGGCTCTACAAGCGCCTTGTGCTCGAGGACGAGTCGGTTACCGACGTCAGCGTGATCAACGAGACGCGGCTCGATCCGGGCGCCTTGTTCGTGCTCGCCGAGTTGCGTGAGGGCGCGTCGCTGCAACAGGTGGAGACGGCGATCCGCGAGGAGATCTCTGCGCTCGCGCGCACCGGGGTCGCCAAGAGCGACTTGACGCGCATCCGGGCTCAGATTCGAGCTGGCTTCCTGTTTCAGGACGAGTCGGTGCTCGACCATGCGCTCAAGCTCGCGCGCTTCGAGGCGCTGACGCCAGGCGGCTACCGCACGCTGGAGACCGTGCTGCCGACTTACGACTCGCTCAAGCCCGAGGAGTTGCGGCAGGTGGCCGCGCGTTACCTCGTGCTGCAACGAAGCGTGTGCGTGCATGCGGTGCCTGGCCGCACCGAGGCTCAGGCAAAGGCGAAGCCGGCGAAGAAGGCGAGAGCGAACGTGAAGGCCAAGGCGAAACCAAGGAAGCCCCGATTCGCGAAGGCGGCGCAGACTGCCAAAGCGACGAAGTCCGTCTCTCCCTCGAAACCAAGAGCGATGGCTAGAGCTACTCTCGCGGCGATGAAATCGAAGCCAAAGTCCAAGCCCAAGCCAGCGGGCAAGGCGAAGCGGAGGACCGCGAAGTGACCACTAGCACGATCCGGCTCAACATCGCCGAACTGCAGCTCGAGAGTGGGCTGACGTTGTTGGCGGTTCAAAATCCGCTGGTCGCGACCTTCGCGTGCGCGGTCTCTCTCGATATCCGGCCCGGTGCCGAGTCCGCGGATCGTTGCGGTCTTGCCAACCTGGTCGGTGATTGCCTCGATGAGGGCACGGAGCGCTTCGACGCTCTCGAACTCGCAACCGCGGTCGAGTCGATCGGCGGCGGTATCGAAGGCAGTTCCCGCGGCGGCATGGTGCAGTGCCCTGCGGAGTCACAGCGAGAAGGCGTCGAGTTGCTGCGTGAAGTCCTGTTCAAGCCGACGTTCCCTGGCCAAGAGGTGCGTCGCGTTCAGGGCGAGGTGCTGACAGAGATCCTGTCCGACGAAGACGATCCGCGCGCTGTCGCCGGCCGGCGCTTTCGAGCCGAGGTCTACGGCGAGCACCCACTCGGACGCCCGGCGCAGGGAACGCGCGAATCGATCGCGGCGATGAAGCCCAAGCACTTGCGCGCGTTTCACGACGAGTTCTGGAAGCCAGCCAATGGGTATGTGGCAGCCTCCGGTCCGGACACGCCCGAGCGCATGTTGGCGATGCTGAAGAAGACCTTTGCCAGCTTCCGTGGCAAGACACCAAAGCAGGCGGCGCTGCCCGAAGTCGCGTTGCCGCTGCGTTCGCGCGACATGCACGTGCCGATGGCGCGTGAGCAGGTTCACGTCTACCTGGGTCACGCCGGCGTGCGCCGCACCGATCCCGACTACTACGCGTTGTCAGTCATGGACCATGTGCTCGGCACGGGTCCGGGCTTCACATCGCGATGCTCGAAGAAGCTGCGCGATGAACAGGGCCTGTGCTACAGCGTCAGTGCTGGCATCACGCCGAGTGCCGCCGAGGAGACGGGCATGTTCACGGCGTACATCGGCACGTCACCTGAGCACCGGCAGAAGGCGATCGACGGCTTCCTCGCTGAGATTGAACGCATTCGGCGCGAGCCGCCAACTGCGGAAGAACTCGAGGACGTGCAGGACTACCTGACCGGTTCGTTCGTGTTTGGCCTCGAGCGCAACAGCAATCTCGCTGCCTACGCGATTCGCGCCAAGCGCTATGGGCTCGGCTTCGACTTCTTGCACAACTATCCCGAGATCATCCGCGGCATCACGCGCGAGCAAGTGCTCGCGGCGGCTATCGCGCACCTCCATCCCGAGCGCATGATCACCGTCAGCGCCGGAGCAAGCTGAGTCTCGCATGGTCGCGCATCCGACACTGGACGAAGTCATCGACCTGCTCGGCGAGATCGCGCCGCTCGAACTCGCCGCCGATTGGGACAACGTCGGCCTCATCGTTGCTCCGAAGTCGCCGAAGTCGGTGGCGCGCGTACTGCTGGCGATCGATTTGACGGAGGCGGTGGTCAAAGAAGCGCGGGCGCTGAGCGCCGACTTGGTCGTTGCCTATCACCCACCGATCTGGAACGGGCTGAAGCAGCTCGACGCCGACGATCCGGTGCAGCGCCCAGCGCTCGCCGCGTTTGCCGCTGGAATCGCGGTCTACTCGCCGCACACAGCACTCGACGCCGCTCCGGGCGGCATCGCCGACTGGCTGTGCGAAGGGCTGGTCGCCGGCGCGGCGCCAAAGAAGCTCGAGGCCTGCGGCGACGGCGACTTTGGGCGCGTGGTCGAGTTGGCCAAGCCTGTGACCGTCGCGGCGCTGCTGCCGCGCATTCGCTCACTGCTGTCGGTTCGGACGCTGCGGATCGCGCACACTGCAAAGGGCGGCAAGCACACCGTTCGCCGCATCGGCGTCGCAGCCGGCTCAGGTGGCGCGGTCCTCAAAGGCATCGATGCCGACCTGTGGCTCACCGGCGAACTCTCGCACCATGACGCGCTCGCGGCGGTGGCCGCCGGCACGTGCGTCGTGCTCGGCGAGCACAGCAACACGGAGCGGGGCTATCTGAAGTTGCTGAAGAAGCGCTTGGCCGAGCCATTTGGCCGCGGGCTCGACGTGCACGTGTCTCGCGTCGACGTGGATCCGTTCACGATCGCCTGAGCGCGACACGAGTCGTGCGCCGGGTCTAGAAGTGGTTTCTCAACACCCCAGCGGCTGCGGCCGGTTTGTTGTGCAACCACGTCTCGCAGGTCGGCACGTACTGGACCTCCCGTGCCGTCGCGACTGGACCTGTCCCGCAGCGCCACGTGGACGTTTCCTGCAACGCAAGAACCAGCGTCAGGAGCGGCGACGGACCGGCTCGACGCAAGGCCGCAGCCGGTGGTGATCCTTGCGATCGCCATCAGCACGGCAGCACTCGCTGGGAGTCGGTGCCGCCAAAACGATACGAGCCGGGATGCCCCGGCTCGTCGTTCGTCACTCGTCGACCGCTAGCGGTCAACGGGCGTGCAGTCTGGCATCGCTCGCCGCGATCACGGGAACAGGACTTCGACGCCGTTCGACGTCCTGATCTGCGCGAGGTCGCCGTTCTCGAGGCAGAAGCCCTGTGCGGTCAGGCTCTGGTTGTTGAGGCCCGCTGGTACCGTGAACGTCAGAGTGCCGAAGCCCGAGCCATTGCCGAGCACGCCGGTGAAGAAGATGCCCTCAGTGAACAGGAGCGGGGCGACGTGGACAAAGCAGCCACCCGGGAAGGGCAGCGGCGTGAAGTCCTGCGTCGCGCCGAACGCGAAGCCGCCGAGTGAGAACGGCGCCGCTTGCGACAGCGTGTAGGTCAGTTGGCCAGCCGGACGCAGGTCACCCGAGCCACCGAGAAGCAGGGGGAAGCCGCCCGCACCGATGCAGGCGGTGCCGTAGTTCTTGAAAGTCGACACTGCGAAGATGTGGACGACCTTGTTGCTGAAGTCCGAGATCGCCAGCGTGTTGGTCGTTTCATCGAAGCTGAAGTCATACGCGCCGCTGCCGTTGATCGACGTGAAGCCGCGCCAGTCGATCGTCATCGCGGCGCCGTCGCTGGCGCGGTTGCACTGGATCACATTGGTCCAGACCTGGCCGTTGGCAGCACCGCTGCGCAGGTTCCAGAACACGACGTTCTCTGCGCCCGTGCGGCAGAAGGCGAGGTTCTGTTGGTTGACGGAGTCTGCGGCCGGCGCGTCGACGACCATGCGCGCGTTGGCGACCAGATTGCCGCCGGCGCGATCGCAGGCGACCACGTCGTTGCTGCGGCGCAGCCAGATGTCGCCGGTCAGCGGATCGAAGGTCATGTCGCGCCAGAACGTGTTGGTCTGGCCCGTCACCTGGATGATCATGCCGTTTGCCGTGGTGTAGATGTCGGCGCCGGTGCCGTTGTCTTGCAGGACGCGGCGGCCGGACCCGAACGTGGTCCAACCGGTGCCTTGGTCGATGACCGTGACGAAGCCGGGGTCGATGCCGACGCCGCTGCCGCCGCGGGCGGACTTGGCCCACAGGAAGGTGCCGTTGAGGTCCCAGGCCGTGATGCCGTTTGGATCGATGGCGCCAAAGTCATAGGCCGCGACGAGCCGGGTCCCGTCGACGTCGAGACCCGAGTAACCGCGGAGGCTCGGCGTCACGAGGCTCACACCGAACGCCGTGCCCCACGTCGGGGCCGTCAAAGCGGTGCCGCACTTGGCGATGCCAGTCGTGCCGATAGCACCCTGATTGTTGAAGCCGGCGACCCAGATGTCGGTGCCGTTCCATGCCATGGCGCTGGGATTGGTGCCAGTGAACTGCGGGTTGGCGCTGATGGATGCGCTGGCCACGTCGACTGTGCCGAGGTGGGTCATGCTGACCTGCGCGATCGACGCAGCAGCGAACGTGATGAAGACGAGGGATGCGCGAAGCATGCGTGGTTCGTGGATCAGGAGTTCTGGTGGGCAGGAGGCTGCCGCCCCATGGCGGCGAGGGACAAGTTGTAGACATGCGATGCGGACGCACAACCTCCCCCTGGCACGGCGGCATGCGCTCGACCGTTGCGGCTGCCCGGAAGGCCTGCTTGCGGGGCGAGCTTTGGCAGGCACAATCCCACGGCGATGATCACGACCCTGGTGCGGCGCGCCTTCTCCGAGGCCTTTCTGGCCCAGCTACTTTGGGCGCTGCTCGCCCTGACCAGCACCGCCGTGTCGGCCGCGGCGCAGACCGAACTGCGCGGCGTCTGGGTCGCCCGTGATGGGCTCACGAGCCGGGCAAAGATCATCTCGACGCTCGACCAGCTGGCGGCCGCCAACTGCAACCTCGTCTGCGTCAACGTCTGGAGCCGCGGCTTCACCATTCATCCGAGCGACGTGCTGTTTGCCGCCTGCGGGCAACGGCAGGATCCCGACTACATCGGCCGCGATCCGCTGAAGGAGTTCCTGTTCGAAGCGCACTTGCGCGGCATCGAGGTCGAAGCCTGGATGGAGTACGGCTTCATGTTTGGTTGGAGCGGCTGGTATGGCGGGCCGACTGGCGTGGGGCCCGTGCTGACCGCCAATCCGTCCTGGATCGCTCGCGACCAGACCGGCAACTCGCAGGTGTCGGACGGCGGCGGCGGGTTCTTCACCTGGGCGATTCACGAACATCCGGCGGTGCGGCAGTTGTTGATCAACCTCGCGATCGAAATTGTCGACCGCTATGACGTCGACGGGCTGCAGTTCGACCGCTGTCGTTATCCATCGACGAGCTTTGGTTACGACGCCACGACGAGCGCCGCCTACCAAGCCGCAACCGGGCAGTTGCCGCCCGCGAGCCCAACGCAGACGCAGTGGAAGCGGTGGCGCGCCGATCGCCTGAACGCCTTCCATCAGGATTTGTACTCCGCGATCAAGGCGCGGCGCTCGACGGTGCGCGTTACCGATGCGCCGACCGTGTGGCCCGGTAGCTACGACAACTTCTTGCAGGACTGGCCGCAGTGGGTGACCGGTAACTCGCTCGACCTCGTCTACCCGCAGGTCTATCGCACGACGCTTGCGTCGTACATCACGACCCTCGACCAGCAGCTCGCGGCGGTACCAACAGCGCAGCGCAGCAAGATCGCGCCGGGCATTCGCGCCATCAGCGGCACGCCGACCGCCGACGTTCTCGGCATGGTTGCGGCCGATCGCACGCGCAACCTGCCGGGGCACGTGTTTTGGTACGCCGAGGGCCTCTACGACGACCTGCCGTCGCTGACGTCGCAGTACTTCACGGCGCCCGCCGCCGTGCCGCTGCGGCCAGCCGCGTGGCGGCCCATTCCGATTCTCCGCCAGGACAACGATCCGACCACGTCGCTGACCGGCTTCGGCGTGCTTGCCACCAACGGTGCCAACGGCGGCACCGCGGCGTTGGCGTCGCCCACTGCTGGCCCGAGTGCCATCGCGCGGTTCACTATGCCCATCGCCGAGACGGGGTTGTGGAGCGTGTTCGTGCACGTGCCGACGACTGGCGGTTACTCGGCGACGACGCCGGTGGTCGTGACCAATGCGACCGGTGCCGAACGCGCCACGCTGAACCAACTACCTGCCACCAGCGGTGGGTGGAACGAGATCGGAAGCTACTGGCTGCAACAGGGCTCGACGACGGTCGACATCGGCGCTTCGGCGGGCGCGTGGGTTGCTGCCGATGCGGTGATGCTGAAGCGCTCGCGCTTCGCCACCGGCTCGATGCAGCGCGTCGGCAACGGCACCAGCGGCACCTATGGGCCTTACGGCCTGTCCTTGTCCGGGCGCGCTTCGATCGCGGGATCGCTGCGTCTCCAGGCCGCGGGCGCCCCTTCGGCCGGCGTGCCGATGCTGTTTGTTGTCGGCTTCCAGGGCACCGTTGCCCCGCTGTTTGGCGGCACGTTCTATGTCGTACCGGACTTCACTTCGTTCGCCCTCGCGGATGCTGCGGGTCGCGCCGACCTTTCGCTGACGATCCCGCCGTCGGTTGTGTTTCGCGGCCTGCCGATCGTAGCGCAGACGTTCGTGCTCGACGCCGGTGCGATCGAAGGCGTTGGCCTCGGCAACGCAGTCTCGACCGTCGTGCAGTAGCCGTGGTTTGCGAAGCTCGCCGGCGGTCGCGGTTGGCTCGTCGGCGGTTGACTGCGTAGCGAACTCAGTGCGGAAGCGAGGGACTCCACTGCGAGCCCGCTCCTCGCCCTCAAGTCCGTTTCGATTGCACGCCTACAACCCGTCGTTCGGCTGATCCTGCGGATGGCGGATCGCGTGGCGGAAGATGTAGTTGACCAGCGGGATGCCGAGCAAGAAGCCCCAGACGCCGAAGAGCTTGCCGAACACGGTCAGCACGATCAGCACGAGCACCGGGTTCATGCGCATGTGGTGGCCGTAGATGCGCGGGTTCAGGATGTAGGTCTCGACGCCGTGCACGATGAGCACCATCGCGATCGATGCCAGCATCAAGCTGAAGCCTCCGGTCGGGTCTTGCAGCGCGAGCAGGCAGATCGGCGCCGAACTGGCAAACACGCCGGCGACCGGAATGAAGCTGAAGACGAACACGATCGCGGCAAGCACGGGGATGTTCCCTATGCCGAGGACCCACACACCGATCGACGTCAGGATCGTGTTGGCGACGGCGATGAACAACTGCGCCTCGAGCGCGCGGCCGAGCACCTTGGCAAAGGTCGCGATCGTGCCGGCGACTTCGTCGTAGATGAACCCGATCTTGGTGCGCGCAAGGCCGCCGAGGCTTCGGCTCAAGAACGGCAGATCGAGCACGATCAAGAACGAGAACAGCACGGACAGCAAGAACGAGCTGATGTAGCCGAACACCGACGAGCCGACGTCGAACACGCGGCGCAGCGAGTCGCCGGGCGCGTGCGACTCTTCGGCTCCACTGAGGCCGAGCAGCGAGTCGACCATGTCGCGAACCAGGTGCGGCTGGTCATCGGCCAGGGTAGGCGGTAGTTCGCCAAACGTGGCCTTGTCCCTCGCTGCAGGCTTTTGCTTGCCGAGGATCTCGACCGGGAACGAATACGACTCGCGCCAGGGGCCGGGCTCGACCAAGGCGGCTGAACCGGCCTCGCGCTTGCAGAGGTAGTCCCAAACCTGGGGATACTCGCGCAGCTTGGCGTTGATCTCGCGGTCGGCGTTGGTGATGTAGGTGCGGTAGTTCTTGGCCAGAACCATGGCCTGCACTTCGATCTGTGGCGCAAGCGCGAGCACGGTCGCGACGATCGTGCCGAGGAAGACGAGGCCGACGATCGTGACGCGCAGCGGCCGGTTCTTGATGCGATGCTGCAGGCCGTCGACGCCGTGCGCCTGGATGTAGGCGAACACGAACGTCAAGAACACGAGCAGCAAGAACGGCCGCAGCACGTAAAGGAGCGCCAGCAGCAACACCCACACAAAGGTGCGGGTGCCGAGTGAGAAGATCCGATCCCAGGGCGGTGGCAGTCTGCTGGCTTGCTCCATCTCAGGCGACATCGTGCAGCCGACACTACGGCGCGGTGCGGAGTGAGGCCAGCGTGTGCGTCGGCGGGTGCACCAGAAACTGCGCACCGGCCGCACGGTCGGCGAACATCCTCCGTGCGCCGTCGTGGCACGGCAACGCGGCGAGCGGCAGACTAGCCGCATGAAGTTGCTCGTCGCGATCGCCGTCGGCCTGCGGCCCAAGGACTTGGCGCATGCGCCGGTGCTGCGGGGTCTCGGTGCGCACGGCTTCCAGGCCCCGCTCGACACGGTGTTCCCGGCGGTGACGTGCAGCGTGCAGGCGACGTTCTTGACCGGGCTCCTGCCGCGCGACCACGGCGCGGTCGGCAACGGCTGGTACTTCCGCGACCTCGCGCAGGTGTGGCTGTGGCGGCAGAGCAACGCGCTGGTGCACGGCGAGAAGCTCTACGAGGCGGCGAGGGCGCGCTTCCAGACGCGCACGGCGAAGCTGTTCTGGTGGTGGAACATGTACAGCAAGGGGGTCGACTGGAGCCTGACGCCGCGACCTGAGTACCACGCTGACGGGCTGAAGCGCCCGGGCCTCTACAGCGCGCCGCCGGATCTGCAGAAGGACCTGCAGCAGGAGCTGGGGCCGTTCCCGTTGTTCCAGTTCTGGGGGCCGGGAGCGGACCTTCGCAGCACGAAGTGGATCGTCGACAGCGCCGTTGCGGTGGCGAAGCAGCACGACCCGGACCTGTTGATGGTCTACCTGCCGCACCTCGATTACGACCACCAGCGCTTCGGGCCGGACGACCCGCGCAGCGTGCAGGCGGTGAAGGACCTCGACGCGCAGTGCGCGCGGTTGGTAGAGCTCGCGCGCAGCAAGAACGCGCACCTCGTGGTGCTATCGGAATACGGCATCGAGAACGCGACCACGCCGGTGCACATCAATCGCATCCTGCACGAGAAGGGCTATCTGGCGGTGCAGGAGACGAGCCACGGGCAGTTGCTCGATTGCGGGGCGTGTCGGGCGTTCGCGGTGGCGGACCATCAGTGTGCGCACGTCTACGTGAGCGAGAGCAAGGACCTTCTGCCGGTGCGTTCGCTGCTAGAGAGGGTTCCTGGGGTGGCGCGCGTGCTCGACCGGAGTCAGCAGCGAGAACTCGGCATCGACCACGAGCGCAGCGGTGAGTTGGTCTTGGTCGCCGAGAAGGGCTGCTGGTTTGCCTATCACTATTGGCTCGACGAATCGAAGCGGCCGGACTTCGCGCCAACGGTCGATATCCACAGAAAGCCTGGGTACGACCCGGCGGAGCTGTTCGTGGATCCGGGGTTGAGGTTCCCGAAGCTGCGCGTGGCGAAGACGCTGGCGAAGAAGATGTTGGGGTTCCGGTATCTGATGGATGTCATCGGGACGGACTCGTCGATCGTGAAAGGCACGCACGGGCGGATGTACGGGGATGACGACGCGGGGCCGGTGTTCTTGTGCAGTGACCGGCGGCTGGCGCGGGATCGGGTGAAGGCGGTGGACGTGAAGGAGATGTGCCTTCGGTTGCTGTCGAGCTGACCCGCCCTCACGCCAGAGTTTCGCATTCCCACTGCCGAAGGATCCTCATTGCCTCCTCGGCGCTGTCGCCGCACATCATCGGCTCAGCGCTCACCTCGCTGCAGAACCGCGGCCGCTCGGGCTTCCCGAACAGCACGCACCGGTTGTCAGCGTCGAGGTGAACGCACCGCTCGCCCGCCTTCTTGCCATTCGGCATCCCGAAGAACGGCGTCGCGATCGACGGTGCGATGCAACATGCGCCGCAGCCGGCGCGGCAGTTGAACCCCACCTCAGGCGCTCCTCGCGGAGGTGTGCCCCACTTCTACGCTTGGCAGAAAACAGGGCCGGGCGCCAGAACGCGCCCCGAATGGTGGGTCGTGCAGCATGCGCCCGCCAACTACCATGTGGCGCCGCTCGCGACAATCCCTGATGCCCGCACCACGACTCTCCCCCCTCGCCGTCTTGTTCGCCGCCGTTGTCCTCGCAACCAGCTGTCCCGCGCAATGGAGTCCCTCGTCCGGCCAGTGGGGCAAGCAGGCGCCCGCGGACCTGCGCGTCATGACCTGGAACATGCTCGACGCGATCTGTCGCACCAACATCAAGAACAGTGCGACCAACAATTGGGCCGCCGCCGTGCGCATCGTCGCTTCGCTGCAGCCCGACGTGTTGATCCTGCAAGAGTGCGGCGACAACACCGGCAATGGAACCGGCAGCAATGTCGACACCCAGACGCAGTTGACCATGACCGTCGGCATGTTCTTGCGCGGCGGGATCGACACCTTCCGCAGCGGTTCACCGGCCATCACGCAGTACGTCCAGGCGTTCGCGCCGGGCTATGACCTGCCCTTCGTCTACGCCAGCACCTCGACCGACAACTTCAACCGCAACATCATCCTCAGCCGGTATCCCTTCGCCGATCGCAATGGCGATGGGCAGAGCACCGCGAGCGATATCCCGGCGATCACCGCCGACCTCTGGGCGCCGGGCGGCAACGGTGGCATTCGTGGCTACATGTGGGCCGAGATCGATCTGCCGGACGCGACCTATGAGGGCGACCTCGTGATCGGCAACGCGCACTTCAAGGCCGGCAGCACGACCTCCGACCTCGCGCAGCGAATGACCGCCGCGCAGAACATCTCCTACTTCATCGAGCACATGTGGAACGGCGCCGGCACCGGTACGCCCGATCCCCGCGCGCGCATCGCCGACAGTCCCGCGGTCGCGCGCGTGCTCGATCCCAACACCGTTGTGATCACCGGCGGCGACCTCAACGAAGACGAGACGACCAACACACGAGTCGGACCGGTCCAGTGGATGGCGAGCGCCCAGACTGTCGCGTCGGGCACCGTCAACGACGGCACCGATCGCAACCGCACGGACATGACGTTTGACAGCTCGGTCGACCTGTTCAGTGGCAATCGCACGACTTTCATCGGGTCCAACTACAAGCCCGACTATCTCCTCTGGCAGGACAGCCTCGCGTCCTTGCGCCGCTCGTTCGTGTTCAACACCACGACGGTCACTCCGGTTGCGGCGGCGATGCCGTCGCAGTTGGCTGGGTTCACCGGTGGTGGTGTCACTGCCAGCACCGTCGCCAGTGACCATCTGCCGGTGATCGGTGACTTCCGCTTGCCGGCGGCGCTCGGCTGCAACGACGCCGCGACCGATCTCGGCTTCGCCAGCATCGGCGGCAACGGCACGTTCCCGCGCTACCACGTGTGTGGTGGGCTCGCGACCGGTCAGAGCGGCACGTTCACGCTGTCGTCGGTGCCGGCCGCCGCGCAGTGCTATCTCGGGGTCTCGCTGAGCCAGGGCATTCAACTCGTGTTCGGCGGCACGCTCGTGCCGTCCGCGGCCGAGCCCATCGGGCCGTTCGTCGCCGATGTCACCGGCGTCGTGCAGTTTGCGTATCCCGGTGGTTTGCCCTTCGAGCTCGTCACGCAATGGGCGGTCGTGGATGCCGCCGCGCCCGCGGGCGTGAGCCTGTCGAACGCTCTGCGACTGCACTTCCTGCCGTGATGGTGCGGTTTGCACCCTTGCCAAGGAAGTTCCGCAGGCGAACGCCGGCCTGCTCGCGACGATGTAGGATTCGTCAGGCAGCAATCGAACGCGTGCACGCGCGCCGAAGTGAACCAGGCTCCCTATGAAGCTCCCATTGATCGTTGGTATCCCTCTGTTGCTGTGTGCCGCCGCCAGCGCTCAATCGATCGTCAGCACGTTCACCGGTGGCAATGACGGCTGGGACGTCGTCAACGCCAGCTACAGCGGTCACATCGTGCTGCCCACTGGTGCGTCGACGCCGGCGCCGTTCGACGGAGTGGAAGGCCTGCCCGCGGGCAGTCTCCGCGTCGGCGACGTCTTCGGCGAGACGGGCGTGCGTGCCCCTTCGGCCTTCGTCGGCGATCGTCTCGCGTGGTTCGGCGGGCGCATCTCGTACGACATCAAGATCCGCTTCACGGATGCCACGCCCTATCCGGCCGTGTGGCTCGTCGGTGCGACCAAGACGCTCGTGTTCAATGCGCCGTCGCCGCCGCTCGACGTCTGGCACCACGTCGATGTGCCGTTGCTCGAGGCTGGCTTCCGCGTGAACGGCTGGCAGGGCGTTGCCGCCACGCGCGGCGACGTGATGGAAGTGCTGGCCGACCTGCGCGGCATCCTGATCAACACCGAGTGGCGTTCGGGGCCCGACGACACCAACGTCGACAACGTCGAGTTCGCGCAGCCCACGAGCGGCGCCATCTGCTACGGCGCCGCGTGCGCCGGCAGCAACGGCCGCTGGCCGACGACTTGGGTCACCGGCAACGTCGCCTCGGGCTCGACCATCGGGATCGAGGTCACCGACGGCGTGCCGGGTTCCTTCGCGCTGATCGTGGTCGGCTTCGGGCCCGCGAACGTGCCCCTCTTCGGCTGCACCGCGTGGATCAACCCGACGCCGACGAACTTCTTCCTCGGCCTTGACGGTGCAGGCAGGGCGTCGATGACCGGCACGCTGCCGCCTGCTTCCGCCGGACCGCTCGCTACGCTGCAGAGCGTCCTGTTCGACACCGCCGCGCCGAACGGCAACGGCCTCGTGTTGTCCAATGCGGTCCAGATGACGGTGCCCTGACCTATGCGGCTCGATCCACTCGACAGCCCCCGTGCCGAGGGATCTTCTGATCCTTGCCCTGCGTCCGTGTTCCTGCTGCCGTGCCCCGCGCGGCTCC
Organism: Singulisphaera sp. GP187; assembly: GCA_945871815.1. GTDB lineage: Bacteria > Planctomycetota > UBA1135 > UBA1135 > UBA2386 > SXPK01. The sequence goes on along the minus strand of CAMBXM010000065.1, from coordinate 4,914 downwards.
CCCCTCGATGACCCCGCGTGACCCTGCACGCCCTGCCGCTTCGCCGGCCGGGATCTCCCTCCTCGCCCTCGCTGCCTCGCTGGCGGCGCAGAGCCCGACCTGCGAAGCCGCCTTCGCCGAATTCGCCGCTGCGAACGGCTCCAACTGGCTCGTCCGTTGGCATGAACCGACCGGGACGCCGAGCGCCGTCTTCGGCACCGGCCTCGAGCTCGCGGACTGGCGTGAGAACTCGCTCGTCGAGGCGCGGCGACACGCACAGATGGCGATCGCTGCGCATGAAGCCCTCCTCGGCGTCGGTGCTTCCGAGTTCCGCGAGGTCATCGGCGCGCGCATGGGGCGCACCTACACCTTCGCGTTCGACCAGTGGTTCGCCGGACTGCCCGTCGTCGGCGGCCGCATCGATGTGCGCGTGCACGGCAACGGCAAGCTCGTCCACCTCGGCAGCACGTTCTGGCCCGTGCCAGAGAACTTCGCGACGGTGCCGGTGCTCGGTGACGACGAGGCGACCCTGCGTGCGTGGGCGCTCACCCGCATCGAGCCGCAGACCGTGCCGCAGCCTGGCAAGGCGCGCGCCCCCCGCCTCGTGATCTGGGGCGACCAACAGGGGCCGCGCGAGAAGGCGCTGCACCTCGCTTTCGAGATCCAGATCCGCGCCGTCGATGCGCAGGGCAACGGCCCGATCGGCCGCGCCTTCGTCGATGCGAGTTCTGGTGCGCTGCTGCAGTTCGTCAGCGACAAGCACGAATGCGGCTTCGCCGGTTGCGGCGGCGGCGCACATGGCGAGCCCGCGGCGAAGGCGCTGCCCGTGCCGACCACGTTCACAGTTCGCGGCTTCACCCACACGGCGTTCTCGCCGGCGTCGACGCCGACCAACGTGGTGCTGCCCGGGGTCGAAGTGCAGCTCCCTGGCGTCGGCACGTTCGTGACCGACGTGAACGGCCAGTTCACGGTCGACCTTACGGCGTCCGTGCAGGTCACCGCGAGCTTGCGCGGCGAGCACACGAGCCTCGTCAACGGCCCGGGCGCGCCGACCGCGACGCGCACGTTGCAGCCCGGCACGAACGCGACCTTCACGTTCGGCAACTCGGGTTCGGCCGAGGATCTGCTCGCGCACACGACGACCTACTACTGGACCGACCGCGTCAATCGCTTCGCGCGCAGCGTGCTCGGCAACTCGCCGCAGCTCGCGATCGCCGACAACGTCGTGCCGACGGTCAACATCGCCAGCGCGTGCAACGCCTACTACACGGGCAACTCGATCAACTTCTACGCGTCCGGCGGCGGCTGCAACAACACCTCGGGTGCGTCGGTGATCGCGCACGAGTGGGGCCACGGCCTCGACGATCTCTACGGCGGCATCAGCCAGACGAACGGACTCAGCGAAGGCTGGGGCGACGTCTGCAGCATGTATCTGCTCGACGATCCGACGATCGGCCACGACTTCTTCGTCGGCGGTGGTGGCATTCGCACCGGCACGAACGCGCAGCAGTATCCCAACGGTGGTGGCCCGCACGCGCAGGGTGAGTCGTGGATGGGCTTTGCCTGGAAGTTCCGCCAGAACCTGCGCGCGAGCCTCGGCACCACGCAGGCCGTTGCGATCAGCAACGACGTCGTGCTCGCGTCGATCGTCGCTGCGGCCAACAACCAGGCCGATGCCGTGGTCGCGGCGTTCCAGGCCGATGACGATGACGGCAACCTCGCCAACGGCACGCCCAACCACGCGGCGCTCGCGAACGCGTGCACGCAACACAGCCTGCCGTATCCAGCGATCCAGGCCGGTGCGCTCCAGCACGCGTCGATCGGATCGACGACCGAGCAACTGGTCCCACGTCGCCTCGAGGTCGTGGCGACCCCGTTCTCCGGCGCGTTCACGCAGGTTCGGCTGCACTGGAACGACGGCCAAGCGCGGCAGCGCAACATGATCCCGACCGGCGTACCCGACCGTTGGCATGCGTTGCTGCCGGGCCAACTGGCGCCGCAGAGCCAGACCTACCACGTCGAGGCCGTGCACAGCAACGGCGCGGTCCTGCGCATGCCGGTGACCGGCGAGTACTTCGTCACCACGCGCGCCGAGAAGCGCGTCTTTTTCGAGGACTTCGAGTTGGGTGGCCCTGGTTGGACGCACGGCGCGGTCAGCGGCCTCGACGAATGGCAGATCGGCGCGCCTGCGGGCAGCAGTGGCGGTTCTTGGTCGGACCCCGCGGCCGCGTGGTCCGGCACGCAGTGCGCGGGCACAGACCTCGGCTCGTCCGGAGAGGGCGCCTACTCCGCTCCCTCGGAGACGTGGCTTCGTTCGCCGACGATCGACTGCACGGGCGTGACGAACGTGCGTCTGCGCTGCAAGCGCTGGCTCAGCGTCGCTGGTCCGGTCGACTTCGCCGACATCCGTTTGAACGGCAGCATGGTGTGGCAGAGCCCGTTCACGGTGACGTCAGAGACCGGTTGGTCGACCTTGGATATCGGCCTCTCGCCAGCGTCGAACAATCCGAGCGTCGTGGTCGAGTTCCGTCTGCGCGGCAACGGCACGACGGCCTTCGGCGGTTGGAACCTTGACGACATCGAGCTCTACACGCTCGACCAACCGGTGCCGGTGCCCGTGCGCATGGCGCTGTCGCCCGAGCAGGCGCAGGCGGGCTCGCCGCTGTCGCTGCAGGTGACCACGCCGCCTTCGCAGATCTTCCTCGTCGTGCTCGGCGACACTCCTGGCCCGCTGTTGTTCCCCGGCGTGCCGCCGATCTTGGCGGGCGGCAACCTGTTCACGGTGTTTGGCATCACCGACGGCAGTGGCAACTGGTCGGGTGCGTTCACGACGCCGCCAGCGCCGCCGTTCGGAGTCTACCTGTGGGGTCAAACGATCACGCAGGACAGCAGCGGGGTGTTCGCGGTGTCGAACGCGTGGCGGAACCTGTTCGTGCCGTGAGGCTGCGAGCCGTGAGCTCTGAGCTCTAGAGCTCAGAGGCCGCGCGCGGGTCTTCCACAAAGCACCGGAGGCCCGGCTGCGCAGTGCGCAACCGGGCCTCCGGCAGGGAACGAAGGGCCTTCCCGGTCGTGGTCGACCGGGTGCTTCCTCAGAAGTCCATGCCGCCCATGCCACCCATCCCACCCATACCGCCGTGGTCGTGGTCGTGACCACCGCCGCCGGCCGGCTTCTTCTCGGCGACAGTCGAGATCAGGGCCTCGGTCGTGAGCAGCAGGGTTGCCACCGATGCGGCGTTCTGCAGCGCGGCGCATGTGACCTTTGCTGGGTCGACGACGCCGGCCTTGACCATGTCCTCGTAGACGTCGGTCGCGGCGTTGTAGCCGAAGTTGACATCCTTCGAGTTGCGCACGGTCTGGACGACGATCGAGCCGTCGACGCCAGCGTTCGCAGCGATCTGGCGCATGGGCGCCTCGAGCGCGCGACGGACGATGTCCGCACCGATGCGTTCATCACCCTCGAGCTTCAGGTTCTTGAGCGCGTCTGCGCCGCGAACCAGGGCCACACCGCCGCCTGCGACGATGCCTTCGGCGACGGCTGCGCGCGTGGCGTGCAGGGCGTCCTCGACGCGAGCCTTGCGCTCCTTCATCTCGGCTTCGGTGGCCGCGCCGACCATGATCTGCGCGACGCCGCCAGCGAGCTTCGCGAGACGCTCTTGGAGCTTCTCACGGTCGTAGTCGGAGGTCGTGCGCTCGATCTCCGCACGGATCTGTTCCATGCGAGACTGGACGTCCTTGGCCTTGCCGGCGCCTTCGATGATCGTCGTGTCGTCCTTGGCGATGACGACCTTCTTGGCCGTACCCAGCTCCGCGGTCGTGACCGACTCGAGGCTGATGCCGAGGTCTTCGAAGATCGCCTTGCCGTTGGTCATGACCGCGACGTCTTCGAGCATCGACTTGCGACGATCGCCGAAGCCCGGAGCCTTGACCGCGCAGCACTTGAACACGCCGCGCAGCTTGTTGACGACCAGCGTCGCCAGGGCCTCGCCGTCGACGTCCTCGGCGATGATCAGCAGCGGGCGGCCGCTCTGAGCGATCTTCTCGAGCAACGGCAGCATGTCCTTGACGTTCGAGATCTTCTTCTCGTGGACGAGGATCCACGGGTTCTCGAGCGTGCACTCCATCTTCTCTTGGTCGGTGACGAAGTGCGGCGACAGGTAGCCCTTGTCGAACTGCATGCCTTCGACCCACTTGACCTCGGTCGTGAGGCTCTTGCCCTCTTCGACAGTGATCACGCCGTCCTTGCCGACGCGTTCCATCGCGTCCGCGAGGATGTTGCCGATCTCCGTGTCATTGTTCGCGGCGATCGAACCGACCTGGGCGATCTCTTTCTTGCCCTTGATGTCGATCTTCGACTTCTTGATGCCTTCGACGACCTTGGCGACTGCCTTCTCGATGCCGCGCTTCAGCGCGATCGGGTTGGCGCCCGCGGTCACGTTCTTGATGCCCTCTTCGAAGATGGCTTCAGCGAGCACGGTCGCCGTCGTGGTGCCGTCACCGGCGACGTCCGACGTGCGCGACGCGACTTCCTTGACGAGTTGCGCGCCGAGGTTCTCGTACTTGCCTTCGAGTTCGATCTCCTTGGCGACGGTGACGCCGTCCTTGGTGACCAACGGGCTGCCGAAGGACTTTTCGATGATCACATTGCGGCCGCGCGGGCCGAGGGTGATCTTGACGGCGCGGGCGAGCTTCTTGACCCCGTCGCGCATGCGCTCACGCGCTTCCTGGTCATAGGCGATTTTCTTGACGGCCATGGTTCAGTTCCTTGTGTCGTTGACGGCGGGGTGGGTCACTCGATCACGGCGAGGATTTCATCCTCACCGAGGATCATGAGTTCTTCGCCGTCGAGCTTGATCTCGCTGCCGGCGTAGGAAGAGAAGAGGACGCGGTCCTTGGGCTTGACCGTCATGGGCTGGCGCGTGCCGTTCTCCAGCAGCT
>CAMBXM010000064.1 GCA_945871815.1 Singulisphaera sp. GP187 | reverse complement strand
GTGGCCTGGCTCGACCGCCCGCAGTCCGAGCTCGATTTGATCCGCAACGGCAAGATCGCCACCTTCACCACCGATGCGCTGCCGGGCCGTGAATTCACCGCCGACATCGACCAGGTGAGTCCCGTGGTCGATCGCTTGACCGGGCACTTTCGCTTGCGCATCCGCGTCAAGCCGGACGATGCGCGCACGCTGCTGCACGGCATGTTTCTCCGCGCCCGCATCCAGGCCGAGGACTTGCGCGAGGCCCTGATGGTGCCCAAGTCCGCAATCCTCAGCGAAGGCGACGCCGCCGTGGTGATGGTCGCACGCACCGGCAAGGCCATCCGCATCGACCTCGACCCCGGTCTCGAACAGGACGACTGGATCGAGTGCAAGAATCGCGGCGCCAACGGACTCCAGCCCGGCGAACTCGTGATCGTCGAGGGCCACGAAGACCTCGAAGACCAGGCCGCCGTGCGGCTGCAGCAGTAGGCGCCTTACCGATGCTGTCCACAGGTTTGCTGCCGGCTGGGAGCGCCGCTGCTCGCTCGTTCTTCGCCTTCACGGTCACGCGGCCGATCGCCGTGTCGATGGTCGTGCTCGCGATCTGCGTCTTTGGTCTGGTGGGCCTGCTCGGCCTGCCGGTCAACCTGTTGCCGGACGTGAGCTATCCGTCGGTGACGGTGCGGACGACGTATCCAGGTGCTTCGCCGCGCGATGTCGAGGAGCGCATCAGCGAACGCGTGCAAGAACTTGTCGCCGTCGTCCCTGGCGTTCGCCGCGTGTTCAGCATCAGTCGGCCCGGCGTCTCCGACGTCGTGCTGGAGTTCGGCTGGGGCACGCAGATGAGCTTCGCCGTCAACGACGTGCGCGAACGACTCGACCGGTTCTTTCCGCCGCAAGGTGCCGAACCGCCGCTCGTGCTGCGCTACGACCCGAGCCTTGACCCGGTCCTCACCATCGGCCTCGTGGCCAAGGACCATCTCGACCTCGTCGAACTGCGCCACTACGCCGATCTCGAACTCGAGGAACGCCTCGCCACCATCGACGGCATCGCCGCCGTCAAGGTGCGAGGCGGCGACGAGGAGGAGATCCGCGTCGCCATCGACGAGCAGGCCTTGACCAGCAAGGGCCTCGACATCGCCGCGATCGCGCAGCGCCTGCGCCTGGAGAACGTCAACGCCGCTTCCGGCTCGATCGAGGAAGGGCGCACCGAGTACCTGGTGCGGACGCTCAACGAGTACCGCACCCCCGCCGAGATCGAGGCGACCATCTTGGTGACGCGCGACGGACAGCAGATCCGGCTCGCCGAGGTAGCCAAAGTCGAACGCCGCCCCGCCGACCCGCAGGTCCTCTGTCGCATCGGTGACCGTCCATGCGTCCTGGTGGACATCTACAAGGAAGCATCGGCCAACGTCGTCGAGGTCTGCACCACCGCGCAGCGCCGCGTCTTCGGAGCGCCCTGGCAACAGCAGGCGGTGCAACAAGGGCTGCACGAACGCCAGCTCGAGGCCGAACCGGATGCGACCGGTGAGGCGTTGAAAGAGCAGAAACTCGCCCGCGCCCTGGATGCGCAAAAGCGCGCGGAGATGTCCGACTACCTCGCTTTCGAGATGGGCAAACTCGGCATCACGCCAGTGCTGCTGCAGGACCAGTCGCGGTTCATCGCCGACGCGATCGCCGAGGTCAACAGCAACGCGCTGCAGGGCGGCGTGCTGGCAGTCCTCGTGATTCTGCTCTTCTTGCGCTCGCTGGTTGCTACTGCGATCCTCGCGGTCTCGATCCCACTGAGCCTGCTGGCGACCTTTGCACCGATGTTTCTCGTCGGTATCGACCTCAACGTGATGTCACTCGGAGGCCTCGCGCTCGGTGTCGGCATGCTGGTCGACAACTCCATCGTCGTGCTCGAGTCCATCGAGAAGCGTCGCGAGGCCGGCGAAGCGGCCGCCGTCGCGGCGGTCATGGGAACCGCGCGTGTCGCCGGCGCCGTCATCGCCTCCACGCTGACTACGGTTGCCGTGTTCTTCCCCATCGTGTTCGTCGAAGGCCTGGGTGGCCAACTGTTCCGCGACCAAGCCTTGACGGTGGTGTTCGCGTTGATGATGTCGTTGCTGGTCGCGCTGTTCGTGGTCCCGATGCTGGCGTCGCGCGGCGGCGGCGGACTCGGTGCGTTCCTGACCGGACTGTTCACGCTGGCGCCGCTCGAGTTGCTGCATCCCGATGCGAGTGCCCCGAGCGAGCAGCCCGCCGACGCGCACACCGCACCGCCAGCAAAGACGCGTAGCCCTTGGTTGACGAAACTCGACATGGGCTACCGGCGATTGCTAAGCACTTCTCTGCGCCGCTCGTGGATCGTCGTCGGCATCGCCGTCGCCCTGGTCCTTGGGGCAACGATGCGGGTCGGCAGCCTCGGCCAACAAGTCCTCCCCGAAGTCCGCCAAGGCGAGTTCTGGCTGCAGGCCTTCTTGCCGCGCTCAGTCACAGTGGCGACGACCGACGCCGTGCTGCGCAAGATCGAGAGCCAGGTGCGGCAACTGCCTGAAGTCGAGCGCACGTTCTTGGCGAGCGGTGTCGACCCTGAAGAGCTCAACGACAGCGAAGAGGGCAAGCACTCCGCCCGCATCCTGGTGACCCTGCGCTCGGCGCAGGATCGCGCCACTCAGGAACTCAGCGTGCGGGCGACTATCGAGTCGCTGTTGCGCGAAGAGCCGGCAGTGCAGTCGCACCGGTTCTCGACCAGCAGCGTGCTCGAGTTCAGCGCCGGCGTGATCGTCGAAGTCCTCGGCCATGATCTCGAGCAGTTGCGACTGGCTTGCGACCAAGTCGCAGCGGCGATGAAGCGGCTACCACAACTTCGCGACGTGCGTACGACGCTGCAGCGCGGCAACCCCGAGTTGACGGTGCGATTCGATCGCGACCAACTGTCGGCGCTCGAGCTCGACCCGGGTGCCATCACCTCGCTGCTCCGCGCCAAGGTGCAAGGCGACGTGCCGACGCAGTTTTCGGAACGCGAGCGCAAGCTCGACATCCGCGTCCGGATGGACCGCGAGGATCTCGCGAGCGAATCGGCGCTGCGCGAGATCAACGTCAACCCAAGGGGCTACCCCGAGATCCCGCTGCGAGCCGTGGCGGAGGTAGTGCGTCGCGAAGGGCCCAGTGAAATCCGGCGCTTTGGCAACGTTCGCGGCGCCGAAGTCTCAGGCACGCTGAACGGCTTCGACATGGCGCAGACGCAGCTCGAAGTCGAAGCCGCGATCGCCGACCTCACGCTGCCACGCGGGACCGAAGCGCGCATCGGCGGACAGAAAGAAGAGCTCGAACGCAGTCGCCGCAGTCTGACGCTGGCGTTGCTGCTCGCCATCTTCCTGGTCTACGTGGTGATGGCGTCGCAGTTCGAGAGCATCGTGCAGCCCCTGGTGATCCTCGTCTCCGTGCCGCTGGCGCTGATCGGCGTCGTGTTCGCGCTCGACATCACGGACACCGACCTGTCGGTGATCGTGTTCCTCGGGGCGATCGTCCTTGCCGGCATCGTCGTCAACAACGCGATCATCCTCATCGACCAGATCAACCACTTGCGGCAGGAGGGCATGCCACTCAAGGACGCCATCCTCGAAGGCAGCAGCAGTCGCATGCGGCCAGTATTGATGACGACGCTGACGACGCTTCTCGGCCTGTTGCCACAAACCGGTTGGACCACCTGGATGCCATTCGTCGGCGGTAGCACGGACGGTCTCGAACTCCGCGCACCGATGGCGATCACCGTCATCGCCGGGTTGACCAGCTCCACGGTGCTCACGCTCGTGTTGGTCCCAGTCATCTACGGAATGATCGCGCGGAGAAGGGCATGAGCCGCATCCAGGATCCGACTGCGTCGCCCGCCGCACCAACACAAGTGCGCCGCGGCATCATCGGTGTCTTCGTCGACCGACCGATCACGACGCTGATGATGTTCTGCGCGATCGTGTTGATCGGCGCGGTCGCACTCGATCGCCTGCCGTTGCGCTTTCTCCCGGCGGGCCTCGGCAGGAACGAGGTCAATATCTGGGTGTCCGTCCCCGGCAACATGGCGCCGCAGGAGGTGCAGGAGAAGGTCTGCGAACCGCTGGTCGAATTGATCCGCACGATTCCAGGGCTCAGAGATGTCCGCAGTTCGGCGCAGAGCGGCGGCGGGCGAGTCACGGTCGCGCTCGACGAGCAGCTCGACCCGAGCCTCGCGTCCGGCGAGATCCGCGACCGCATCCAGCGCGTGGTGCCACTGTGGCCGCCAGGCGTCGATCGCTACTTCTTATGGAAGGAAGACGGCGGCGCCGCGCCACTGGCGTTCGTCCAGTTGCTGACCCCGGCGCGCAACGCCCATTGGGACCATCTGGTCGACGAGGTGGTGCGACCGCGCCTCGAGTCGGTCGGCGGCGTCGGTCGTGTCGACCTGTGGGGCCTGCGCGACGAAACCATGAAGATCTGGTTCGATCGCGACAAGCTGCAAGCCGCGAACCTCGACTTCCGCGACGTCTTGCAGCGGCTGCAGCGCGACAACTTCGCCGAACCGTGCGGCGAGCTCGAAGTGGCAGGAGGAACGCGCAGCTACCTGCTGCGCGTCGATAGCAAGTTCCACGGCACCGAAGAGATCGCGCAGCTACCCCTGCGACCCGGCATTCGCTTGAGCGATGTCGCGGTGGTCGAACGCGTGCCCGAGGTCCGCGACAACCTGTCGCGCTACAACGGCAAGTACACCTACACGGCCATCGTCCGCGCCGGGGCGGACTCGAACCCCGTCGACGCCAGTGACGGGCTACATGCGATGGCCGACGAACTTCGCTTGGATTCGCGCCTGCAGGACCTCGATGTCCGTTTCTTGTTCGACCAAGGCAAGTTCATCCGCGAAGGCCTGGCCAACTTGGCCAACACGGCAATCCAGGGCGGATTGCTCGCGCTCATCGTCCTCTGGCTATTCGTTCGCAATCTGGCGATGACGTTTGCCATCGCGTTGTCGATCCCGATCGCGCTGCTGGTCGCCACCGCCTGGATGTTCTTCTCTGGCTCGTCGCTCGACATCTGCACCATGGCGGGCCTCACGTTGGCGGTCGGCATGGTCGTCGACAACTCCGTGGTCGTACTCGAGAACGTGCGTCGCTTCCGCGATCTCGGCTACTCGGTGCGCGACGCATGCATCGCCGGCGCGCGCGAAGTCTCCCTCGCGGTGACCATGTCGACGCTGACGACCGTGGTCGTCTTCTTGCCGCTGGCGTTCATGGGCTCGCGCAACTCTCGGGCGTTGATGGGCTCCGTCGGCATCCCCCTCTCGATCGCGTTGCTGGCGAGCCTGTTCGTCGGACTGTGGTTCATGCCCTCAGGCCTGAATGCACTTGGCGGCGGCTCCAGGATTGCAGGACAGACCGCGAGCCGATGGTCGCCGCTGCACTGGATGCTCCTGCTGAACCGGGTCAGCCTCACGTGGGCACTGCGCCGCCGCTGGCTCGCACTGCTCGCGCTGATCGGGCTCGTCGCGTCAATCGCAGCTGCAGCCAATCAACTCGATTTCGCTGGCGACAGTGACGGCGGCCCCTTCAAGAGCGGCGACGTCACCATCCACTTCGCATTCCCTCGCGGCTACGACATCGACGCTGCGGAGCAGACGTTCTTGCAGCTGGAGCAGCACGCCATGGAGAACCAAAAGGCGTGGGGTGTCGAGGCGGTCGGCGGTCGCTTCGGCAGGCTGAGCGGGCGCCTCGAGTTCTTCAAGAAGATGCCGGACAAGGCCGCGACCGAAGCCCTGCGCAGTCGGATCTTGGCGAGCCTGCCGGAGATCCCTGGCGTCCGAGTACAGCTCGGCGAGCGCCAGAACGGGCGCTCTGGCATGGGCGGCAGCGGCACCAGCGAGCAAGAAAAGGACGATCGCAACTTCGTCGTCCGTCTCTGGGGTCGCGATCCGGAGTATCTCGTCGAGCGCGCCGACGCCCTGTGCACGCGCCTGGGTGGACGCAAGGAGGTCGAGAAGATCGAAGTGCCGGCGCTGGAGAGCAACCAGGAGGTCGTCGTCGAAGTCGATCGCTCGCGCATGCAAGACCTGGGCATCGACCCAGAAGCGGTGCTCGGCACGATGGCCAGCGGCCTGCAAGGGCGCATGCTCGGCCGCTACGAAGAATCGGATCGCGAAGTGCGCCTCATGGCTCAGTTCGACGCGCGCGACAAACCAGGCATGCTCGAACTCAAGGACACGCGGGTGTTCGGAATGAGCGGCACGTCGCAGCGATTGGCGGACCTGTCTAAGGTGCGCATGCGGCGCACGATGCCGAGCATCGAGAGCATCGACGGTCGCGTCCAGGTGACCCTCGTCGGGCGCCGCGCCGAAGGCCTGACTTCGCGTGACATGAGTCGCATCTTGGCCGACGAACTGGCGTCGTTCCCCCTCGCCCGAGGCTACGAGTGGAGCGAGGACAGCGGCCAGCGGACGACGCAGGCGGAGCTGCTCGAACTGCTGCGCATCATGGCGCTGTCGATCACTCTCGTGTTCCTGTTGATGGGAGTGTTGTTCGAGTCGGTGATCCTGCCGCTGTCCATCCTGGTGACCATTCCGTGCGCACTGGTTGGGGCGATGTGGTCGCTCGCTCTGTTTCAGGGCAAGATCGATCCGATGGGCATGATCGGGATGGTCATCCTCTGCGGCGTAGTCGTGAACAACGGCATCGTCCTGCTCGACCACATCGTCCGGCTCCGGCGCGAGGGCATGGCGCGACTGCTGGCAATCCGCGAGGGCGTCGAAGTTCGCCTCCGCCCCATCTTCATGACGGCAGCGACGACCTTCGTCGGGTTGCTGCCCATGGCGATCTTCGGCAATGCCAACGAAGGCGTCAGCTATGTCGGCTTGTCGATCGCTGTCGCCGGCGGACTGTTGTTCAGCACGGTCACCACTGCCGTGGCGGTGCCGCTGTGCTACACGTTTGCGGACGACTTCATCGTTTGGCTGCGCCGCACGGTGTCGCGTCGAGCCGGTCGACGAACGGCGACGGCCGCATCCTTCGAGCCAGGGCCGACGCCCATTTGACCGCCCGTAACGCCGGGCAACTCAGCTGCTGCGTCGACTCGCAAGTGCGGCGCCGCAGAGTTTGTAGAGCACCCGCGCACCGACATTCGCATCCCATTCCCCGGCCCCTGGCGCGACCTCGACGAGGTCGAACCCGACGACGCGGCGACCCGACGCGACGACCACCCCGAGCAGGTGCGCAAGCTCTGCGAACGACAACCCGCCGGGGACCGGAGTGCCGGTCGAAGGACACAGAGCAGGATCGAGGCCATCGATGTCGATGCTCAGCCAAACATGGTGCGGCAAGGCTGCTAGGACCTCCTGGCAGAGCGCATCAAAGGTGACGCCACAGAACTGTCGCCGCCGCCACTCTTGATCGAAGTGCGTCACGATGCGCCCCTGGCTGCCGTGGATCGTGCGCAGTTCGTCTTCGCTGAAGTCACGGATGCCGACCTGCACGAGCCGCGCCACGCCGTTCACCTCTTCGAGCACGTTGTGGAAGATCGATGCGTGGCTCCAGCGAAAGCCCTCGTAGGCGACGCGCAAGTCGGCGTGGGCATCCACGTGCAACACACCAAGACCAGGGAAGGCCGCCGCCGCGGCTCGGATCGCGCCGAACGGCACCGAGTGATCGCCGCCGACCACGCCGACGATCTTGCCCGCGGCGAACAACTGTTGGGCGGTGCCGTGAGCGATCGCATTGACCAGCTCGCCGGCGGCATCGATGGCCCCAATCGACTCGGCGTCCTCGGGCAGGGAGCCGCCGCGGGCGACGATCGGTGCACACAGGTCGCGCGTCTGTTCGTGCATGACCGACAGAATCGGGTCCGGTTCGAGCATGTGGATGCCAAGCTCGTAGGCCCGCCCAAACTGGTGGTCGTAGAGATCTACTTGGCGACTGGCCGCGAGGATGGCCGACGGCCCCCGCTCCGCCCCACCGCCATAGGAGACGGTTGCTGCAAAGGGCACCGGGATCAGCACGATGGCGGCCTCGTGCTCGTCATGAGGCAGACCGAAGACGCCGGAGTCAGGCGCCGCCGCGGCGCTCGGATCGAATGCAACCATGGCAGCCAACTACCGGGCAAGCGGGACCTAGCCCAGAGAAAAGGCCCAGCAAAGGGGCCCAGCAAAGGGGCTCAGCGACGGTGCGCCGTGCTCCGTCATCGCAGCCGTGTGAGTCGGCCGCGTGCCACGCAACACCAGCGCCAACCGGCTAAGGCGCACACGGGCTGCACGTGCGTGCCAGAACGGTCCACCCTGCATCCCTTCTGCGCGCAAACAGAACCGAGGGACCACCGAGGGATCGTTGTCACCTCATCGCGTGTCCCCGCATCGCATCCGCATGATGCCGAGGGCGTGCGGCGAGAAAAATGGCTCCCTGACTGGAGTAACTCTCTTCGGGATCGTCAGGAGGAGGGAAAGTCTGCTTCGAACCATTCCAGCCAGGGAGCCTGCTCGTCTGTGCGGGTCCATGCCACCCGCACAGGGATCTACGATGGTCGTTCGCGAAAGTTACTCAGCCGGATGCAGCAGGGATGCAGGCCTTGCGCGAGGTCGGTTGGTGCAGCCCGTGCGACGGGCCCTTGTGCCGCGCTCCCTGGGGCCTCAATTCGTGCTTGAGTCGTGCGCGCTAGTCTGATGCAATCCCGCGCCTTGCGGCAGGGTAGCTCAGTTGGTTAGAGCGGTGCCTTCATAAGGCATAGGTCGCCGGTTCAAGTCCGGCTCCTGCTACCACATCATCCGGCATCGTCGGCAAACGATGCAGCGGCTGGCGCGTCATGGCGGCCAGCCGCATGGTTGCTGGCCGCAGGGTTGCTGGCGGCATGGTCGTCTCCACGGCACGGCAGGTCTTGAACCGCGGCGGCTGCGGTCACGTCCCGCGGGCGAGCTTCAAGAACTCCGTCCGAGTCCGTTCGTCGCTGCGGAACAGCCCCAAGAGGCAGCTCGTTACCGTGCTGGAGTTCTGCTTCTCGACGCCGCGCATCATCATGCACAGGTGGCGAGCCTCGACGATCACGCCCACACCCTTGGGCTTCAGGACATCCTGAATGGCATGCGCGATCTGCGACGTCAACCGCTCCTGCACCTGCAGGCGCCTGGCGTAGACATCGACTAGGCGCGCGAGCTTCGACAGCCCGACGATCTTCTTGTCCGGAATGTAGGCCACGTGCGCGCGGCCGAAGAATGGCGCCAGATGGTGTTCGCACATCGAGTACATCTCGATGTCCTTCACCAGCACCATTTCGTCGGACTCCGACTCGAAGATCGCCGTGCCGATGACCGCCCTCGGGTCCTTCTTGTAGCCCTCGGTGTAGAAGCGCATCGCCTTCTCGAATCGCCGCGGCGTGTCGAGCAGGCCCTCGCGCTGAGGATCTGGATCGATCTCGCGCAGGATCTGTGCGACCGCCTGCTGCATCGCGGATTCAGGGTTGCCTTCGCTGCTCATGTATGCCTTGTAGCGACGAGCCGTAGAACGCTCCACGTCGGGGACTGCTTATCTTCGCTGCCGCGCGGAAGAACGCTGCCCTGCACGGACCATGCGACCCGGCGTCTACCGCAACCAAAAGGACGATGGCCCATAGGCCTTGCTCCAGCACGCCATGCACCGGCGCCAATGGGCGCGGGGCCTGCGCCGCCGTCCGGGATCACGTCCCTACCGCTCGGTTCGCGCGCAACACCGAGGGCGTCGCACCGGCGAGCCGTTCCGCGTAGCCTGTGCCGACGATGTCTGCTGCGCCTCGACGATCGGCCGCTTGCCCCGCCAGAGGAGTCTGGTTCGGGCGTGCGAACATGGCAGCGTTCCTACTGTCAGCCGCAGCATTCCCTTGTGCGTGTTCCACGGTGCCGGACCGATCGTGGCCTGCATTCGACCAGCGAATGGTGACGGCGGCCTTCGTTTGCGCCGATGGGATGCCGATCGAACTCCCCGCGTCCTCCGACCTGTTGACGGTACTGAGCCTGCAGGTCGAACCCACAACCGCGATCGAGTTCTGGCGGGCGGGCAGACGGTTCGTGCGTCCGCCGGATGGCTGCCTGCTGTTGCGGGTCGATTGCTGCTACCGCGCCTACTCGGTGAGCGGGACCGTGCCGACTCCAGAGCAGCTCTTTCCCTCGGCCCGAGTGCAGGACAAGACGCAGCTATGACAGCTTCCGAGCCGCGCCCCGAGCCGCTGCTGCTGATCGACCCGACGACGCAGCGACCAATCCTGATGGCGGAGATCCGCCAGAGCCGACCGTTTCTGACGGGGCCGCGCAGCATGAAGGCCATCTGCCCGTTCTGCCCCGGCCACGAGTCCGAGACGCCACCGGCGATCGACGGCTGGCCCGAACAGCCAAGAGCTGGGCGCTTCGACGCCAGCGACTGGGATGTGCGCGTCTTTCCCAACAAGTATCCGGCGTGTCGCCACCACGAGGTCATCGCCGAAGGCAGCCTTCACCAAGAGCAGGCCGGCGACCTCGACGAGCGTACGTGGCAGCGCGTCGTTGCGGTGTGGCAGCGTCGGATCCGAGCCATCGAGTCACAGCCTGGTGTCGGGTGTGCGTTCTTGTTCAAGAACGTCGGCGCGGCTGCGGGTGCATCGATCGCACATAGTCACAGCCAGCTGCTCGGGCTCGCCGAGCCGCCGCCGCGTCTGCGGCTCGAGCAACTCTGTGCCAGCGAACTCCCGGCCTGTCCTTGGTGCACGACTGCGGCAAGTGCCAGCAGAGAAGGCCGCATGGTGGTCGAAACCGATCACCACGTCGTGCTGGCGCCCGAACCGCCCAAGTTGCCAAACGAGACCTGGGTTCTTCCCAAGCGCTGCGACGACGACTTCCTGACGACCGATGCCGCGTCCCTTGGCCGCGCGTTGCACCAGTTGTTCATCGCCGTGCGCGACGCGCTGTCGCGACCGGCGTGGAACCTGTGGCTTCACCGTTTGCCGGGCGCTCGCTTTCACTGGCACTTCGAACTCCAACCGCGCACCGGTCAACTGGCAGGACTCGAGCTCGGCGGCGATATGTACATCAACTCCCATCCAGCGGCTGCATCCGCGGCGCGGCTGCGCCAGCACATCCCGCAATGACCCCGACGCTGACACCTACGCAAGTCGAGGCCTTTCGCCGCGACGGTTGGGTCCGCGTGCAGGGCCTCGTCTCGCCGGCCGAAGTGGAGGCCCTGCGCGAAACGTACATGCGGCTGCTCCGACGCGAGATCCCGGTCGAAGGCCGCGACTACTGCGACATGACCGGCACCTACCAGAAGGCCCTCCTGGACTACGAGATCCTCAACGTCATGCTGCCGCGCCGCTACCACCCGGCATGGCAAGGCAACGTCTACGAGCAGCGGGCAAGGGTGCTGGCACAGCAGCTGATGGGCACCGACATCGAACTCGACTACGACCAACTGGTCGCGAAGCCGCCGAACAAGAGTGAGGCCGTGTTCCACTGGCACCAGGACCTCGCCTACTGGCCCGCAACCAGCGACACCAGCACAGCGACGTTCTGGCTCGCTCTCGATGTCGTCACTGCCGACAGCGGTGCGCTGCACTTCGCCCGCGGTTCGCACCGCGAACGCTTCTTGCGCCCGCATCGGCCACTGTTCGCGGACCGCGGCGACAACCACTCGCTGCTGGCGCGAATTGACGAGGCCAAGGACGTGATCGATCCAGCCGAGTTGCAACCTGGCGACTGCACGATCCACCACGAGCGCACCATGCACGGCTCTCCAGGAAATCGCAGCGATCGCTGGCGCCGCGGCTATGTGCTCGCGTTTCGCAGCAGGTCGGCGATCGCAGAAGAGCGTGCCATGGGCTTCACCCACTCGCACAACGACGATCCGACACTGCTGGCAAAGATCGCCGAACGCACTCGAACGACTGGCGCGACGCACTGAGGCAACTGGTAGGAAGCGCCCATTGGACACCAACGAAGAGGCACGGGCCCTGCCCGGCGCACGACCACTCCAGCGCCTGCTGCGCGCCCTCCCACGGGCATTGCTATGGGCCGTGGCCTGCTGGCCCGTTGTCATCCTCGGGGTCGGCATGTCCCGGCCGCTCGAGGCGGTAGCCCTGCACCAGAGCACGATGCAGACACTGGGCGTCGCACTCCGCTGGGGCGCGATCGTGGTGCTGGCCCTCGCCGTACTCGTCCCGCCGTTTCCGGCCGGCATCCGCGTCCTGTTGGCGCGCTTGGTCGCGCGGTTGCGCGCGGACCGCGGCCCGTTCCTGCACGCCATCGGCGAGCTCCGTCATCTCGAAACTGCGGCGCGCCAGCTCGAGGCCGGCCGTGCGGCTCTCGGGGCGATGGACGCACGAGCAGCGATCCCTCACCTCGTGCGCGCACTTGCGCTCGACCCGGAATTGATCGCGGCGCGCTATCAACTCGGCCTTGCGCTGCTCGACCGCGGCGCTCTGCGGGAAGCGGCCGGGGCACTTCATCACGTCGTCGACCGCGATCCGACACACGCCTTTGGCGGTGCCTTGCTGTGGCTTGCGCGTTGCCACCAACTCGGCGGCAATCCACACGAGGCGATGGCCCTGTTTGGGCGCCATGAACGCGAGCATGGCGGCAATCGACGCAGCCACTACTGGCTCGCCCAGTCGCGAGCCGCTTGCGCGGACCGAGCCGGAGCGCACGCCGCCTTCGCAATCGCCGCAGCGCCCAGAGGCAAGCAACGGCTCAGCGCCGAAGAAGGTTGGTACCGGGCCCTTGCTCGCGTGGCGCTGTGGCGGTTTCCCGCCGCAACCACGAGGGGCGCCGCGCGATGAACGAACTACTTCGACGCCTCGATGCGATCCCGGTCACGGCTCTCGTGGCCTTGGCCTACGTGTCGCTCGCCTTCCTCACCGATCCGTTCGAGCCAGCGACCGAGCAACTGATCGCATTCGGCGCCGCACGCGGTGTCGAGGTCGGCAACGGCGAGGGCTGGCGCTTGATCTCGTACGCATTCCTGCACGGCGGCACGCTGCATCTGCTGTTCAACACCTGGGCCCTGGTCTCGATCGGACCAGCGCTCGAGCGCGCGATCGGCAGCAAGTCCTTCGCCGCGATCTACCTCGCCGGTGCGGTCGGCGGCGGCGTTGTTGCCGGGCTATGGAACTCGCCACTCGTACCGCTCGTCGGCGGCTCCGGCGCCCTGTTCGGAATGCTGGGCGCGATGCTCGCCTTGACGTGGAAGTTCGGCGGTCACGGCGGAGGCGGAATCCGGTCCCAGAACGGTCGCCAGCTGCTGTCGATGATCGCGATCAATCTGCTGATCGGATTCGTCGTGCCGATGGTCAGCAACGCCGCCCACATCGGCGGCCTGCTCGCCGGCTTCGTGGCCGCGTGGCTCGGAGTGAGGGATGCGCGTGCCGAGCGACGCCGCCTGGCACCGGCCATGCTGGCCGCCCTGGTCTTCGCTGCCGGCCTGCTGCTGCTCACGCTGCACCCAGTGCACCGCTGGGACTACCACATCCTTGCCTGGAACCGGGCCAAGACCGCGGCGGAACGCGAGGTCCATCGCCGCGCGTTCGGCCTCGCAATCGCCGACAACGAAGACATCGTGCGCGACGACGACGGCATGCAGCGCGAGTTCGACGCGCTGCAGAAGTCCCTGGCCTTCGATCGCTGACCTTTCAACGATCGGCCGCCGCGCGCAACCGACGGACGCAGGCTTCCTTGCCGAGCAAGAACAGCACGTCGAACAGGCCCGGCCCCTTGTCCGTGCCGGTCAAGGCGGCGCGCACGGGGTGCACGAAGTTGCCGAACTTGACGCCAATGCGCTCCGTGAACGCACGACACTCCTGTTCGATTTGTTGGGGGGTCGAGAACGCGCACACGGGCACCGGCCCGTCCTTCTTGGTCGGCAGTGGAACCGCGCCATCGGCGGCAGTGCGGTCAGCCGGCCAACTCGGCGGCAGACTGCTCGCGGCGAGCACGTCGGCGTAGCCGCGCAACCAGTCCTTGGCAGCGGGCTCCTTGGTGAGGTTCTTCTGCGCCGCCTCATCGAACTCCGGCAGTTCGGCGAATAGCCACGACAGCTTGCCGGCGAACTCCGAGAGGATGGCGACTCGTTCTTGGTAGCAGGCCACGATGTTGGCAAGCCACGCCCGATGCGTCGCCCACGCCGTCTCTGGCACGACACCAGCGAGCCACGGCCGCGCGCGGTCAAGGCACGTAGGAGCCGACAGGCGCCTCACGTATTCGCCACCCATCCACTTGAGCTTCTCGTCGTCAAACTTCGAACCGGCCTTGCCGATGTTCTCGAGCTTGAACACCGCGATCATCTCTTCGCGCGTGAACAGGTCACGATCCCCCGAGAAGCCCCAGCCGAGCAGCGCGATGTAGTTGAACACCGCTTCGGGGAGGAAGCCCTTGTCGCGGTAGTCCAGCATGTTGGTGTCCGCGTCGCGCTTGCTGAGCTTCTTGCCCTCCTTGTTGAGGATCAGCGGAATGTGCGCGTACTTCGGGCATTCGGCGTCCAGCGCCTCGAACAGCAGTCGCTGCTTGATGCCGTTCAAGAAGTGCTCTTCGCCTCGGACGACATGCGTGATCTTCATGCCAATGTCGTCGATGACACAGGCGAAGTTGTAGAGAGGCACGCCGTCGGGTCGCAACATCACCCAGTCGTCGAGCTCCTTGGTATTGACCTCGACGTCGCCGCGGATCATGTCGTGCACATTCAGCACACGCGCCTCGGGCATCTTGAAGCGGAGGTTCGGTTGCCGCCCTTGCGCTATGAACGCATCACGCTGCGCCTTCTCCAGATTGCGGCAGCGCCCGTTGTAGCCAAAGAACCCGGTCTTCTCGGCCTTCATCACCTCGCGCCCCGCCTCGATCTCGTCGGGCGTGCAGTAGCACCAGTAGGCGTGACCCGATGCCAGCAGCCGATCGCCCGCGTGCTTGTAGAGCTGCAAGCGCTGCATCTGGAAGTAGGGGCCGAAGTCCCCGCCCTTCTCTGGACCTTCGTCCCAGTCGATGCCGAGCCACCGCAGACCCAAGAGGATGATCTGCAGCGACGCGTCCGTCGAACGCGCCTGGTCGGTGTCCTCGATGCGGAGCAAGAACGTGCCACCCATCGCGCGCGCCGCAGCCCAGTTGTACATCGCCGTGCGTGCACCCCCGAGATGCAGCGGACCGGTGGGCGAGGGCGCGAAGCGCAGACGCGGAGTTGGATGGATCATCCGCTCCACCATCGCGTCTGTGGCCGCGTTTTTGAAGCACGAGGTCTAGCAGCCTGTTGAAGAACGCATCCTGCCTGCAGGCGCGGTAGCTGGTCCGATCTCGGCGTCGCACGAACTGCGTCGAATCGGCAGTTTCGACTCCGTTCGCGCTCCTTGATCGGAATCCAGTTCCCGAGCCCTCGGCGACGGCGCCGTTGTTCCACAGGCGGCTAGGGGACGAAGTCGATCAACTCGACATGCCAGCGTCGGTCACGAGGCGGGCCCGACGGGCCGTCGTCGTCGCGGAGCACCGACAGGCTGCCAAGCCGAACCCGGAGGTCCTTGCGCGGGTCTTCGTGCGTCGCCGGAACGCCGAGCAGCGTACGCAGCGAATGACGCACCGTGCCGCGATGCGCGACGACCACGAGATCGCCACTCGCGTGACGGTCGCAGAGCTCGTGGATCGCCGCCGCCACGCGTGCGCCAAACAGTCGCCGGCTTTCGCCGCCAGGGAACGCATCGGCCTCGCCGCGCTGGTGTTGGGCCCAGAACTCCGGATGGGCGACCGCGATCTCCTCGGCAGTCAGACCCTCGCACAGCCCAAAGCTGATCTCGCGCAGGCGCTCATCAACAGCGACCCTTGCTCGGTCCCAGCCATGCGCTTTCACGAGCACGTGCGCCGACTCGGCTGCCCGCTGGAGCGGCGAATGCACGACCCGCACCGTCGGCAGTCCCGAAAACAGCGGGATCAGCGCGCGGATCTGGGCGCGGCCAAGATCCGACAGCAACACGTCGTTGTGGCCGTGGAACCGGATCGAGGACTGCCCCTCGGTCTCCCCGTGCCGCACCAGCCAAATGCGGCGCGGCTCGGTCGCCCCACGCACTCGGGGACTCACTTCAACAGCAGCACGACAATGGTCGCCAACGTGCCCAGCACGGCGATGCCGAGCCCGACCAGCACGGCCTTGTTCCAACCGGCATGCTCCTCGATCACGCGCGCCAGCCGATTCGACTGATCTTCGCTGGATCGTCGCAACGAGTGCATCGCCTCCTCGGTGGTCGCGCGCAGTTCCTTGGCGGTGCCGCGCTGCGTTTCTTCGATGCCAGCTTTCAGTTCGAGCAGCCCATCCTCGCGCCGGTCGACGAGCGCTTGCGCAGCCTTGGCCTGGCTTTCGCTGTGCGACACCATGGCGCCCATCGACGACTGCACTCGATCCATCGTGGTCTGGAACTCACGGATCGTGGCGACCGTTCGCTCGTCGCTCTGGGCCGCGCGTTCGAGGGCCAACTCGACGCTCTGCAGCAACGGCGGCAGCGACTGCAGGGTAGTTGCGATCTGCTCGCCGAGCTCGTTCTGCTTCTCCAACTGCGTGCCCATGGACCGCAACAGTTCGAGCTGCTGGTTCGACAACCCGGGCAACTGCTGCAAGGTCGACGTCGAGTCGACGATACGGCCAAGTTGCGAGTCCATGCGCGAGTGCATGGAGCGCAGCGCCGAGGTCAGTTCTTGGAAGTGGTTGCCCATCGCCACCAAACCCTCCTCCCGCTCCGTGAGTTTGCGCGTGGTCCGCGCCTCACCAACAGGAGCACTGCTCGGCATCTGGACGACGGACTCGACGCGCGCGCCTTCGGCCCGCGATCCTGCCGCACCACCGCGTGAGCCGCTCTCGACCTTGACCGCGCCGCTCGTACGCCACCGCTCCGCGAGACGTCCGAAGATCGAACCCTTCTTGACCATGATCCACCTCAGGCTGGCGTGACCAGGTCGCCAGCAACCGTAGTTTCGGCGCACCGGAGCCCGCGTCGCGCCAGCTACGCCAGCAACTGCGACACGAACGGACCGCCCGATGAGCAGGACAGCACCCTAACGCGACGGCACGTGCCCGCAAGCCAGGGGACGGGGAATGTCGCTCGTAACTCGGTACGCGCTCTTGAAAGCGAGTCGCCGGCCGCTACGGTCTCCGTCCCCTTCCGGAGCCTTGCCGCCCTGTGCGGCAAAGCTCACTGTCGGGCTGCCGGTGCCCCTTCTACCGACCGGCAGCACAGATGGTTGGCGGCTGGGGAGTTAGCTCAGTTGGTAGAGCGCGACAATGGCATGGTCGAGGTCAGGGGTTCGACTCCCCTACTCTCCACCAGTTTCTTGCTGGTAGCCCAAGACCAGGGCGTTTCCGACGGGGGCGATGCGCTAGATGGCACCCCCGCAGGGGGCCGACCCTGCGCCCGAGCAGCCCGGGGCGCCGATCGCCCGCCGACGCAAACCTACACGCGCACTCGACTGCCGAGCGAGCTGAGGGCCAGCGCCGCGGCTCGGCCGATTTCCGCTAGCGGAACTACCTCGTCGGCCAACCCCGCCTCGATCACCGAACGGGGCATCGGCGGGGCCACTGCCGTAGCGGGGTCCTGCACGAGGATCCGCCCGCCAGCGAGGCGCACTTCTGCACAACCGTGCGAACCGTCTCGACCAGGACCGGTCAACACAACGGCTACGACCTTGGAGCCAAACGCCCTGGCTGCGGAGCGGAACAGAGGGTCCGCGGCGGGACGCACGTAGTTTTCAGGTGGCCCCTGGTTGATCTCCAGCTTCCGCGAGTTCGCCGACACCTGCATGTGATGATCGCCGGGAGCGAGGTAGACATGCCCCTCTTCGATCGCCATGTCCTTGGCACCGAGATGGACCGTTCGATCGGTCTCTCGCTGCATCGAGTGCAGCATTGCATCCATGATGAACGCTGGCGCGTGCTGCACGACCAGGATGGCGCCGCCCATCGAAGCCGGGATGCTCGGCAGAAAGGTGCGCAAGGCATCCGGCCCGCCAGTGCTCGACGCCACGACCATGACGGGGAAGGGCGCTTCGTGGCAGGCACGTGCCGGCGGCGTTTTGCTCGCGACCACGACTCTCGGCATGCTCTGGTGCACGCGGGCGTAGCAGCGTTCGACCGCCTCGACGATCTCGTCGGGTCGCGCGGGCTTGGCCAAGAACTCGTCAGCGCCGGCGAGCAACGCCCGCGTGCGAGCATCGAGCGAGGAGTTGGCCGTCAGCATGACGACGGGCGGAACCACGGGCTGCTTGCGCAAGTTCTGGAGCAACTCGAGGCCGTTCATCCCCGGCATGTTCCAGTCGGTAACGACGACGTCCGGAGACTGTCGGCGCAGCGCCGTGATGGCCTCATTGCCGCCAGCCACACAGTGCACCGTATGGCCTGCGCGCGTCAGCACATGAGCGACCAGCTTGCTGGTCGCGGCGTCATCTTCAGCAAGCAGAACGTGCATCGTGGGGACCAGCCGGCAACGCAGCTTCGGCAATCCGCTGCCACGCACTGAACCTGGCGTGCAAGTAGTTGGAGCACGGTCGCCAACTCAGCCGCCCGGACGCTGGAACTCCACTGGCATCCACAGGCGCTCGGGCCAGAGTCCCAGCGGACCGGGTTCGACACCCTGCAGGCGGCGGTCGACGAGAATCTCAACCAGCGGATGCACGAGCAAGGCGCAGGGTTGGTCGGCTGCGAGCAGCCGGTGGCACTGCTGCAACAGCTCCGCCCGGCGCAGAACATCGACTTCGCGTCGTTGCGCCTCCAACAACCGGTCAACCGCCGGGTTGGCATAGCCACCGGGATTGCGCGTCCCGGTCGAGTGAAACAACTCGAAGGGGTCGCCGAGCGTCGGCATCGAGACCAGGACGAGCCCAGCGTCCCAATCACCGCTGTCACGTCGCTGGATCAGCTCCTTGAAGGCGAGCACTTGCAGCTCGAGCTCGACGCCCGCCGTGCTGGCAGCATCGGCAAACAGCTCGCCCATGCGGCGGAACCACGGCGCCTCGCTTGGCACCATGAGGCGGATCCGCAACGGGCGACCCTGGTCAGCCCCATAGCCAGCGGCGGCCAACAACAACCGCGCACCCTTCGGATCGAAGGGCAGCGGTGACAGTTCGTTCGGGTAGCCGGGCTGGCCGGGCTTGGCGACGACCGCCGCAGGGCGTGCGACGCCGGCAAACAGGCGGTCGGCAATGCCCTGTCGATCGAACAGGAGCCCCAGCGCCCGACGAACGATTGGATCGCGCAGATCCTCGCGTTTGGTGTTCCACTGCACGAGATACGCGCCTAGCGAAGGCATGTCGTAGACCAGTCGGCGGTAGTCGGCATCGAGCGCTTTGTCGGCATCGAGCTGCGCCTTCAGATCGGGGGCGCTGTACCAGTCGAGTTCGCGTTTCTTGAGCGCGGCATACCGAGCGGCCGGCTCGGCAAGGAAGCGCACGCGGATCGCTGCGAGGTTCCAGTGCCCCGCTTGCTGGCGTCGCCAACTGCCCTCGTGGCGACGGATCGTGAGGTCGATGCCGCGTCGCCAGCTCGGCCGATCCTCGGTCTCGTCATCGAACCGGTAGGGTCCGGTACCTGGGCCCGGAGACTGTGTCAGCGTGCCGAGCAACGCGCCGAACTCCGGGCTCGTGAACGGCGGCATCGATCGACCATCCCGGTTGGCGCGCTCGCCAAGACGAGCAAGCCACCATCGCCGGTTGACGACGATCCAGCTTTCGCCGATCGCGCGCGCCGCCGCGAAGTGTGGTGCTGCGAACTCGATCCGCAACTGATCCTCGCGGCCGTCCACGCGGGTAACCATCTTGCACAGGCGCATGCCGTCCGCAAGCGAGCCGAGCACGACACCCTTTGCCGAGGCGACTGCGTGCGTGAACAGGACATCGTCGAGTGTGAGCGGTGACCCGTCGCTGAAGACCACGCCCCGGCGCAGCGTGATTGTCATCGCCAAGCCGGACGGTTCGACCTCCCACGACGCCGCCAAGGCACCGCGCAACGCGCCGGTCTCAGGGTCGAGATCAAGCAACGTGTCGTGCGTGAACCCGAGGACCATACGGCGAGCGACCGCACTGCTGGTCGTGAACGGACAGAGGTCGTTCGGCTCCTCAGCCACCCCGGTGTAGACGTGTCCTTGCGGCGGGTTCGCCGGATCCAGCGGCGCAGCTACCGACGACTGGTTCGGGCGCAAGTCCGCGTCGTCGCGGCTCAGCGCGACGAAAACGACGGCTACTGCAACAGCAAGCACTGTCAGTACGAGCAGGGGCCGCGAAGTGCGACTCATGGGTGCCTTCGCGGCGGATTCACAAGCAGCGCCCGATCCACGCCCCGCCACTCAGCGAGAGCACACTCAGGATGTTCTGCCCAAGCACGTTGCCAACGAACGCCAGCGTGCGTCCTTGCTGCAACAAGTCGAGACTCTCGAACGCGAAGGTCGAGAACGTCGTGAACGCGCCGAGGAACCCAGTGAACACCGCGGCGACAACAGGTCGCGACCACTGGCCGTCGTGCAGAGCCCACAGCAGGCCGAAGGCAAAGCAACCGGTGACGTTGATGAGGAATGTGCCGACCGGGAATCCTTCGATCCACGACTTGGACATCGTCGCCACGAGCAAGCGCGCCAGCGCACCGAGCGAACCACCGGCCGCGACCGCGAGTATCAGCGCTGCGTGCATCGTCATTTCTTTGGATACGTGGCCAGCACCCAGTCGCGCCACTTGGTGTCAAAGGTAGCGGCATCGAGACCGAACACCTCCTGCAAGGCCGCGATCTGCAGTTTCACCAACTCCTCCGGCGGCAGCCCTTCCGAGGGCACGGACCTGCTCTTGAGCTTCCACATCAGCGTGCCGAGCTTCTCCGGTGACTGCTCCAAGAGATAGTGGACGCGCGACCAGGCCTGAAGCTCGCCGTGGTAGCCCATTGCCGTAATCTCCGGCCAGGCCGCCATCGTCGCAAAGGCTACGCGGGTACGGTCATACTGGGCGCGCGCCCGCACCTTCTTGGCCCAAAGGTGCTGCTCCTCCTCGTTGACGTTGTCCTCGTCTCTTACGGTGATGTTGACGAAGTCGGTGTCGACGCGACGAGAAAAGCAGTGGGCCAGACCTTCGGATAGCCAGGGCGGCATGCGGTACTCGTAG
>CAMBXM010000063.1 GCA_945871815.1 Singulisphaera sp. GP187 | reverse complement strand
CCATCGAGGACACGCAGTCGAGCCTCGGTGGCCAGGCGCGGGATCTCGCGGCGGCTCGTGCCGAACTCGCCAAGGTCCGTGCCGAACTCGCCGAGGTGGAGGAGAAGGACGCTGAGATTGCTGCAACCCTGGTCGAAGCGGGCGCGCGTGTGGTCGCCGGGCACGATCGATTTGGACTTGCCCTGGAGGCTGCTGCGGCAGTCTGTGGCTTGACCCCAGCAGAGCTCTTGGTCGAGGTTGCAGATCAAGATCCGATGCTGCCGCAGTGGCGCCGACTGTCGACGATCGAGGTTCGCGCTGCTACCGACGGCGTCGTCGATCAGCTCCCGGTGGCGTCCGGCTCGTGGCTCGAAGCGGGGCAGTTGGTCGTCGCGGTCAGCGACTTGCGGCAAGTGCGCTTCCGAGCGCGCGGTCTGCAGAGCGACCTGCCGCGGCTGCGCAGCGGACTCGCGGCGGCGGCGATCCCAGCGTTCGCCACCAGCGCGCCGAGCGATCGTGCCTCCGGTCGGTTCCTGCTCGGCGCGGATGCGGACCCTGCCCAGCGCACTCTGGAGCTCTTCTTGGAACCGAGCGTGAGCGTGGCATGGGCTCGTCCTGGAGTCGCGGGCTTCCTGGAGGTCGAAGTGTTGAGCACTGCCGACGCCGTCCTGGCGATCCCGCTGGCCTCGACCCTTCAAGACGGCCTGGAGCGGGTGCTGTTTCGGCGCGACCCTACCAACCCCGATCGTGTGATCCGACTGCAAGCGGACCTCGGAATCGACGATGGTCGATGGGTCGAGGTCCAGAGCGGCCTTCGCGATGGCGACCAAGTCGTGCTAGCGGGTGCCTACGAACTCATGCTGGCGAGCAGCGGCATGGCGACCAAGGGCGGGCACTTCCACGCCGATGGGACGTTTCACGAAGGCGAGGACAAGTAGGTGTTTCGCCAGTTGATCGCCTTCTCGCTGCAGCGGCCGTGGCTCGTGCTGCTGCTGGCTCTCGGCGTGCTGGCCTTTGCCGGCTACCAAGTCCCGCGCATGCCGGTGGACGTGTTCCCTGAGCTCAATGCGCCGACGGTCGTCGTGCTGACCGAGGCCGCTGGCTTTGCCGCCGACGAGGTCGAACAAAACGTCACCTTTCCGATCGAGACTGCAGTCAACGGACTCCCCGGACTTCGTCGGGTTCGCAGTGCGAGCGCGATCGGACTATCCCTGGTCTGGGTCGAGTTCGATTGGGGGGAGGACATCTATCGCGCCCGCACCCTGGTAGCGGAAAAGCTCAACGCTGCCCGCGCCAGCTTGCCACCAAGCGCGCATGCCGAGATCACGCCGATCACGTCGATCACGGGCGAGATCTTGCTGTTGTCACTCTCCGCTCCTCTTGGCGATCCGTCGCCCATGGCCGTGCGGGCGTACGCAGAGTTCGAGTTGCGCAATCAGCTGCTCGCAGTGCCTGGGGTGGCACAGGTCGTCGCGATCGGTGGTGACCTGCCGGAGTACCAAGTCAACGTTCGGCAGCAGCAGTTGCAGCTCTACGAACTGACCATGCAGGAAGTGGTCGAGGCTGCCCGCAAGGCTCATAGCACTGCGGGTGCTGGCTACCTGTCGAATGTCGAGGGACTCGAGCTGCCAGTGCGGCAGACGGGCCGAGTGCGGTCCGCGGCGGACATCGCGGGCACGATCGTCCGCTACAAGGACGGGCATCCGATCACGATCGGTCAGGTCGCGGAGGTCGTGCTCGGTGCAACTCCCAAACGCGGTGCTGCCAGCGAACGCGGCAAGGCTGCCGTAGTGCTCTCGGTCCAGAAGTCACCGGGAACGAACACGTTGAACCTGACGGCCAAGATCGACGCGAGGCTGGATCAAATCGAGAAGTCGATGCCAGCCGGAATCGTGCTCAATCGGCACGTGATGCGGCAGGCGGACTTCATCGAGCTCTCGGTCCACAACCTGATCACCGTCCTGCGCGACGCCGCGTTCTTCGTCGCCATCATCCTCATCCTGTTCCTCTTGGACTTCAGGACCACGCTGATCACGCTGACGGCGTTGCCACTCAGTTTGGCCGTCGCCTTTCTGGTCTTGTGGGCGGCCGGGTTGTCCGTCAACGTCATGACGCTTGGAGGGCTCGCAGTTGCGATTGGCGAACTCGTGGATGACGCGATCATCGACGTCGAGAATGTGTTTCGACGACTGCACGAGAACGCGGCTCTGCCGGCTGAGTCGCGCAAACCCGTGCGGCAGGTCATCTGGAGGGCCAGCAATGAGATCCGCAGCTCGGTGGTGTTCGCCACGGTCATCATCTGCATGGTCTTCGTGCCGCTGCTGTTCTTGCAGGGCATCGAAGGGCGGTTCTTTCGACCGCTCGGGATCGCCTACATCGTCTCGACCTTTGCGTCGTTGATCGTTGCGCTGACCGTGACGCCGGCGCTGTGCCGCATGTTGCTCGGCGCCGTCAACGCCAGAGTGCACGGCGAGGGCATCCTCGTACGCTGGCTGAAGCAGCGATACGAGCCGGCGCTGCGTCTGGTGATGCACCGCGGCCGCATCGTCCTGGTCGCCTCCGCACTCGCGACCGTAGCCAGCCTTGCGCTCGGTCGGACCTACGGGACGAGCTTCTTGCCGGAATTCAACGAAGGCACCTTCACGGTGTTCTTGATGGCACCTCCCGGCACATCCCTCGAGGAGAGCAATCGACTGGCGACCGGAGTCGAAGCGCAGTTGGCGCGGTTGCCTGGCGTCCGCTCGGTGGTGCGGCGAACGGGACGGGCAGAGCGCGATGAGCACGCCGAGCCCGTCAGCAGTTCGGAGCTCGACGTGACCATCCAGCCAGGCTTCGACAAGTTCGAGGTGCGCCGATCTCTCGATGGCGTCCTCGCGGGTGTGCCCGGCATCACGACCAGCATCGGCCAGCCGATTGAACATCGTCTGTCCCACGTGCTTTCCGGCACTCCCGCCGCGATCGCGATCGTCGTCCAGGGCGATGATCTCAGTGTGCTGCGCATGCTGGCGAAGACGATCGAAGGCGAGCTGAAGTCGTTGCCGGGTACTCGCGATGTCGCGGCGAATCGCGAGGTGCTGATCACGTCGCTGCCGGTGCGCTACCGACCGCGAGATCTTGCCGCCGCCGGACTGAGTCTGGCCACGGCCGCCGAGCAGGTGCAGGATGCGCTACAGGGCGAGACGGTTGCCGAGGTCAACGAGGGCATGCGCCGCTACGCGATCACGGTGCGTTTGCATCCGGACGAACGCGAGCGCATCGACGATGTCGGCAATCTGATCCTTCGCGGTGTGGGGGGTGCCAATGTCCGGTTGCGCGATGTCGCCGACATCGGCCGTGAGCGCACGTCGAACCTGATCGCGCGCGAGAATGGTCGGCGCAAGGCGGTCGTCTCTTGCAACGTCGCTGACGGTTACAACCTCGGGCAGTTGGTAGCTCTCGTGAAGCAGCGCATCGAACCGATCGTGACTGGGGCCGGTTGCACGCTCGCGCTCGGTGGTCAGTTCGAAGCGCAGCAGTCGGCAAGTGATTCCATCTTGGTGATGGGCTCGTTCGTGGTCGTCATCATGCTGATGCTCGTGCACGCCGCCTTGGGCTCCTTGAGAGCCGCCATGCTGGTGATGGTCAACCTGCCGCTCGCGCTGATCGGCGGCATCGTTGCCATCTACCTGACGGAGTCGCCAAGTCTGTGGTGGAACACGCTCGCGCTCTTTGGCCTCGGCGGCGAGCGCTATGTGGCCCCGGTCATCTCGATCGCCAGCATGGTTGGGTTCATCACCCTGTTCGGGATCGCTGTGCGCAACGGCATCCTGCTCGTGAGGCACTACTTCGACCTGATGCACGAAGGCGTGCCGCTCACCGAAGCCATCCTGCGCGGTTCCATGGAGCGACTGGTGCCGATCCTGATGACGGCTCTCACTGCCGCGCTCGGCCTCTTGCCCATCGTCATGGCGGCGGGCGAACCAGGTAGTGAGATTCTCGCTCCGCTCTCGGTGGTGGTCCTGGGCGGACTGCTATCGTCGACCTTCCTCAACCTTCTGGTCGTGCCTGCTGGGTTCTACTTGCTGTTCAAGAACCAGCCTCTGCAGCCGACGCACGATTCCCCTGACTCGATGGAGTTCTCATGACTTCTACGCGCGCAATCGCACTGTCTCTCAGTCTCGTGGTGTCGGCCTGCAGTGGCGATTCAAACGACCATTCGGCGCCAGCAGGCATGCATGTGCATGCCGACGGCACGGTGCACCAAGACGAGCCTGTCGCTGGAACCGCGGAGCACGGACACGTGCACACGGACCGCATTGCCCTTGGCGAAGTGAAAGTGGGTAGCCACACGATCAGCGTCTTCCAGGTGGCCAAGATCGAACCCGGCCAAGAAGGGGACTTCGACCTCGACTTTGCCACGGGGACAACGCTGCCGGCGGCGGTCCGCGGCTGGATCGGCGACGAGTCCAGCATCGGCTCCATGCGGGTCCGCTTTCAGGCGGAGACGGCTACGCGCCTGCACGGGCACCCCGAAGTGCCGAAGCCGCTCGCCGACGGCAGTCTCCTCTGGATCGAGATCGAGGGCATCGACGGGCCGCAGAAGGGCTCGATTGCCTTCCGCAAGTAAGGCAGGTGAGCTCTCGGCGTTCGGCCGGAAGGCACGGCCGCTGCAGCCTGCTCTGGCGCACCAGAAGTTGGCGGTGGGGGGGGGATTCGAACCCCCGGTCGGCTTCCGCCGACAGCGGTTTTCAAGACCGCCGCATTCAGCCACTCTGCCACCCCACCGCGGGGTGCGAGCCAAACGCTACGCTGGGCCGACGCCCGGCGCCACCAGGTCGAACACGTCGCGAGCGACGAACATGCGGGCGCCGGTCTGGACTGCCAGCGCGATCGCGTCGGAGGGGCGACAGTCGACGCGGCGTTCGGACTGTTCGCCCTTGGCGGCGGTGGCCTCGGCCGGGACCAGGACGAGGTTGGCGAAGAAGGTGCCGTCCCGCAGTTCGGTCACGATCACGCGCGCGAGTCGCCAGCCCAGTTCCTTGACCAGCCGCCCGACCAGGTCGTGGGTCAGCGGTCGCGGCGCCTGCACGCCGTGCAGCTTGCGGTTGATCTCCTCGATCTCGGTGAAGCCGATGACGATCGGGAACGTTCGACCGGAGCCCTCCTTCTCCCGCAGGTGGATGTACTGCTGCTCACCCTTCTGTTGGATGACGATGCGGGCGAGTTCGACTTCAATCTGGTCCATGGCAGAAGACAGGGGTGCGGGTCGTGCGGTGGCGGACGATCGCGTTATAACCAGCTGCCCCGACTATGCCGAGCCTCCCTTTTGCTGACGAACCAGTGCTGGCCACGGTGACGCGCAGTGGTCGAATCGAATCCTGGCACCGCGGGGCTGTTGCCGTCTGGCATGGCGACGACCTGTTGCTGGCTGCGGGCGATCCGGAGGGCAAGGTGATCTGTCGATCCGCGACCAAGCCGCTGCAGGCGCTGCCCTTCCTCGAGCGCGGCCTCGATCGACGATTCGGGCTCGACGACAAAGAGATCGCGGTGATGTGCGCCAGCCACGACGGCACTGCGGCCCACGTTGCTGCGGTGCGCAGCTTCTTGAAGAAGGGCGGTATGCACGAAGGTCAGCTCGGCTGTGGCCCACACGCGCCGTTCGACAGTGGTGCGCGCGAGGCGATGCGCCAGGAGGGGCAGAAGCCGATGCGCGTCCACAACAACTGCTCGGGCAAGCACGCCGGTTTTCTGTGCCTCGCCAAGGAGTGCGGCGACGCCGTCGGCAACTATCTCGAGCCCGGCACGAAGAGTCAGCGTGAGGTCGCGGCGGCGGTCGCCGCCATGACGGGGGTCACGGAGATGCCCGAGCGGGGTGTCGATGGCTGCGGCGCACCGACGTTCGTGCTGCCATTGCAGGCGCTGGCGCGAGGATTCGCACGGCTGGCGAACCCGTCGGGCCTTGGGCCCGTTCGAAGCGCCGCATGCGAACGGATCCATCAGGCGGTGCGCGCCGAGCCCGCGATGTTGGCGGGGCAGCAACGGCTCTGCACGGCGCTCCTGAAGAGCGTGCCGTCATTGCGGTTTGCCAAGAACGGCGCCGAAGGTGTCTACGCGGTGGCGCTCGGACCCGATCCGGCGCGCGCGCACTGCCCGGAAGCCGTCGGCATCGCGGTCAAGATCGGGGACGGCAGCGATCGCGGCTACTTCCCGGTAGTGGTGGATGTGCTGCGGCACCTCGGGGCCTTCGTGAACGGCGTACCCAACGCGCTGCAGTCGTTTCACGTGCAGAAGATCGTCAACACGCGCGACCAGCAAGTCGGCGAAGTTCGCTGCGCCCATTCCTGGGGCGAGCTGTGATGTCGCGCGTGCCAAAGTTGCCGCCGCGCGAGAAGGTGGCGCACAAGGGGGACTTTGGCACCGTGCTGATCGTGGCCGGCAGCGAGTTCATGCTCGGGGCGGCGATCCTGTGCGCCCGCGGTGCGTTGCGCGCCGGAGCCGGGCTCGTGTGCGTGGCTTTGCCAAGGGCACTGTGCGCGCCGCTGATGGTGGCGGTGCCGGCGGCGGTGACGGTCGATCGCGGCAACGCTCGGGCGATGGCGGCGGCAGTCGCCAAGGCGACCTCGATCGTGGTGGGGCCCGGCCTCGGTCAGAGCCCGGCGACGAAGCGCGTGGTGGCGACGCTGCTGCGGACTGCTGTAGTGCCGCTCGTGTTCGACGCCGACGCCCTGAACGTGCTCGCACCGCTGCGTCGACCGTTGCCAGGTCTGGCGCCGAAAGTGCTGTTGCCGCACCCGGGCGAGGCCGCGCGGTTGCTCGCGTGCACGACCGAAGCGGTGCAACGGGATCGCCTTGCCGCGGCTTTGCAACTCAGCGCCCAGAGTGGCGCGGTAGCGGTGCTGAAGGGCAGTGGCACCTTGGTGTGCGAAGGGGCGCGTACATTCCAGAACGACACTGGCAACCCCGGCATGGCGACCGGTGGTTCGGGCGACGTGCTCGCCGGGGTGTGCGGCGCGCTGTTGGCGCAAGGCATGG
This sequence comes from Singulisphaera sp. GP187, assembly GCA_945871815.1. GTDB lineage: Bacteria > Planctomycetota > UBA1135 > UBA1135 > UBA2386 > SXPK01. The sequence continues at coordinate 14,264 of CAMBXM010000063.1, read as the reverse complement.
AGCCGTTCGAAGCCGCGTGTCTGTCGGTGCACGTGCATGGCCAGGCCGGCGATCGCGTTGCGGCACAGACCTCGATGATGGGGCTCACCGCTGAGGATCTGCCGCTGGCGATTGCCGAGATGTTGCGATGACGCGCTGGTGCGGCCTAGCGGCGTTCGCATGGCTCGCGACTGCCGCGCCCGTGCTGCTTGCCCAAGAACCGACGATCGAGCCCGCCGCCCTCGAGGCGCGCGTTCGCGATGCTGCGCAAGAACCGCTCTCGCGCTGCGCGGCGCTCGTCCGGCTGCACGATCAGGGCGCGCTCGACATCGCCGTGCTCACGGATGCTTTGTCGGCCGAATGCGAACCGCTGCGCGCGATCGCCGCTCGCATCGCGCGCCACACCATCCTCGACTGGCCGCCCCAGCTCCGTTTGGCCGTCGCGCATTCCAAGCTGTGCGCCGTGGCCGTCTTGGGCGAGCTTGCGCTTGCCCCGCGGCCGTCGCTCGACGCGCTGGTGGCCGAGCGCTGCGAGTCGGGGAGCGGCCTCGAACGGGTGCTTGCGTTGGCGGCCCGTACCGCGCCGCTTTCGCGCCAAGAAGCGGACTTCGTCGTGCGCGAACTGGCCGCGACCGAAGACCGCGCGGCGCTCCTCGTGGTGCAACGTCTCGAGCCGGCGATGGCCGATCAGTTGGTGACCACTGTGCATGGCCACTTGCAGAGCGGAGTGCCGCTCGCGCGCGTGCTGCCCGTGTTCGAGCGGCTGTCGCCAAAAGGTGTGCGACAACTGCTCAGCCTATCGCTGACCCTCGAGTCAGAAGTCGCTGACGGCATCGTCGACTTCCTCAGTCGGCGGCACGATCCGGAGTTCGAGGCTCGCCTCGTGAGCAGCCTCGATCGCAACGAAGTGCTGCCACCTAGCTGGGTGCGCCGCTGTGGCCCATGGCTCGTCACCGACGAACGTCGCGCCCGCGCCGCGGCAATACTCCGAGTTGCGATCGCCAACCAAGCCGACGCAGGGGCGCAGGTGCTGGCGGTCGCCGCTTTCGAGGCTTTGCTCGAAGCCGCGGTCTACGTGCCGGAGATGGTCGACTTCGCGCGTGTCGGCGGCGCCGATCGCTGGCGTCGCCTGTTCGATCGACCCCTGCGTGGCATGCCGGATGCAGTGATCGATGAGCAACTGACTCAGGACAAGGCGTTCTACGGCGAGGCTCTGCGGGCGTTGTCGTGCCTCGTTCAGCAGCGGCGTCAACTGTCACCGCATCTCGACGCTCGCGTGATCCAACTGGCGCAGAGCCTGCGGGCGAGAGTCTCCGGCGAAGACGCAGTGTACGACACGGCGCTGCGCGTACTCGCCCAGTCGGGCGATGCAGCCGTTGAAATGGCGCTCGAGTTGGCGGCGAGCGAGAGTCGGCGGCTCGTTGCAGTGTGCGAACATTTGGCGCATCGCAAGGACCCGGTAGGAGCCTCCAAGTTGCGGCTGTTGTTGCAGCGGACGCCTTCCGACGGACTGGAGCCCGATCGCGAGCTGCGGCGCATGATCTTGCTGCTGCTTGCCGAGCGCGGCGAACGCGCCCCTGCCGACGAAGTCGTCGCCGTCGCGGGCACCCTGGCAGCGTCGTTGGCGCGACGGGCGCGGCTCGCGTGGCCGCTGTTGGACGAGGCCGGCTGGCGCGCACTGCTGGTGCAACTCGATGTTGCCACCGAGGACGAGACGCGCATCGAACTGCTGCTGTGGCTGTCGCTCTGCCCGCTGCCCGAAGCCAGCGCCGCGCTTGTGCGCGTTCGCCGCTCGGCCGCGATTCTCGAGGTCCGCGAGGCGGCGTTCGAAGCGCTGATGCGCGGGCCGCAACGCGCGGCGCTCGTCGCGGAGCAGCAGGCGAGCCCTGCCGTCGACGCCGCTGCCGAGGAGGCATTCTCGTACGCGGCGATGTCGTCGCTGCACTCGCCCTTGACGGACGAAGACGCGAGCCTGCTGCAGTGGCTGCTGTTCACCGCGCCGCGCCGCGACGATCGCGAACGTCTGCGCGCCGAGCAGTTCGGCGACGGTCGCGCCGGGTTCCCTTTGGTGGCGGGCATTGCCGCGCACCTGCGTCGCCACCCGCAGCGCGCGATCGCCATCTGCGGACACGCGCGCGAACTTGCGGCCACCAACGACACCTCGGGCCTGCTGCGCCAGCGCTTCTTGTTCTTGTGGACAGCGTTGCAAGCCGATCCGCATCTCCGCGTTGCCGTTGGTTGTGCGACCGCTGGGCTGGTGCTGGCAATCGAGGATCGAGCCAATGCAGGCGTCGGCCCGGCTTCCTACTACCTCGCGCAAGACCTTGCTGCGCAGCAGCGCCATGCCGAAGCGGCGACGGCCGCGCGCTCGGCGTTCTCGCATCTGTTGCTCGACGCTGAGGCCGCCGTCGACGTGCGCATCCACCTCGGCGTGCGTGATCCATTCATGGGCATCGACGCGCATGCTGCACTCGCGGCCGCGCCCTTTCTCTACGCTGCCCACGAGGCACAGCAACGCGGCGACGCCGCTGCTGCGCGACAACGCTTGCTGGACGCGCGCGAGCTGGCCGGCCGCGATGCCGCCACCTTGACCTCGATCGAATCCCTGTGGAAGACCCTCCGATGATGACTTCACTGCCTGCTGTCCTCTCGTTCGTGTTCGTGAGTTGTGCGTCGTGCTGCATTGGGCAGGACCAGAAACCAGTGCCGGCGCTGCCGAAGTCCGCCGCTGCTGCCGAAGGCCAGCAACTCGCAGGCGACATCCAGGCTCAGTTCGCCAAGGAGAAGATCGCGATCGACCTGAAGGCCGGCACGGTCACGGTGCCTGCCGTGGTCATCGCGCCTCCCGACGCGATCGAGTACCTGCTCATCCATCGCAAGGGTAAGAAGCACGAGGCACTGTTCTTCACCGACAGCAAACCGAGCATCCTCAATGCGGCGTTGCTGCTGCTCGGGCTCGAGCCCGGCAAGAACGCGACCTTCCGCGAAAAGACCCCGCCACCGTCTCTAGAGGAGATCGAAAAGGGCGCTGATCCGATCGAGATTACACCGCCCGCCGGCCAGGAGTTCTTCATGACCGTGACGTGGAAGGACGACCAGGGCAAGCCGGTGGTGCACTGCATCGAAGACCTCGTTGCCGACCTGACGGCGCAGGCACCGCTTGCGAATGCGCAGTGGATCTTCCTCGGCGGTCGCATGGCCCCCCTCTATCGCAACGAACCTGAGGTCTACGTGGCCGACTTCGAGGGCAACATCGTGAGCTTGTGCTACCTCACGCCGGACAATCATCTCGGCACGATGAAGCACGAGCGGGCGCGCGATGACGAGAACTGGACCCTGACCGAGAACGTGCCGGCGCGTGGCACCGAGGTGCAGTTCACGTTCCACAAGCACAAGCCTGAGCTTGTGCAGCAGCGCGAAGCGCGGCTTGCCGCCGAAGCGAAGCTCGCAGTGCCGAAAGGGCCTGCCGAGGCGGCACGGCCTTCCGAGCCGCAGAAGCCTTCAGATCCCCAAAGACCTGACGGCGGCCGCTGAGGCGGTCGCGAGCCTCGCATCCGTGGGCGGGGTGGTGCGTGTCCGTCCGCAGTCCGTCGCCTTTACCGATGGGATCAGTAGAGGATCGTCTCGCCGGCCTGTGAGGTGGCCATGCCCGTGATCGCTGTCGGATCGAGCACGAGCCATTGGAAGTACGCCGGGACGTTCTGGAACACGATGCTCGGCGGCGGCAGCGGGATCGGTTGCGAGGTAGTGCCGTTGGCGAAGAATTGCAGCGGGAACGACATGGCCGGATCGATCGCGAGATCGCTCTCGTCGAGACCCAGAGGAGTCAGGTCGATCGGCAGCGGCACGCCGCCGGTCAATGTGTTGGAGAAGCCGAGGTAGAGGATGGCCGCTACCGCGGTGGGGCAGCCGCTTAGGTGCGCCTGGAAGTTGACGTTGCCGAACGCGGGCAGACCACCGCGCATGTCCATTCGACCGAGATGACCGAGGCCGAACTGGAAGGGGCCCTTCAGGACCGTGAGCCGGGAGGACACCCCGAGCTGCTGTACGCACAGAAGGCGCACGTCGCCGTTGCTGCGCCGCAGCACTTCCAGGCCGCGGGCCACGCCGCCCGGGCCAAAGGGGCTCGCGAGGCTGCGGTCGGCGATCCATTCGATCCCGGTGCGCTGCAGCGAGTAGCCGTCGTGGACGAACCCGTTGATGCGCAGCAGGCCCGCCGGGGTCGCGCGCGGCGCCTGGCTGAACCAGTAGAACTGACCCGTCTTGTCGTCGAACGCAGCCCCCGAGATGCCGACTGGCGTGCCGTTCAGCGCCGGCGAGAGTTGTCGCACCGGCAGGCCGGTGAGCGTGAGTTCGGTGACGAAGCCGTTCTGGTCACTCACCCACAGCGAACCAAGACCGCCATTGCCGAATCGGGAGAAGGCGAGGCCGAGCGGGCCCGGGCCCGTGATCGCCGCCGTAACCACGGTTCGCGCTGGAACCAGTACCGGGGTCGGGCTGTTCGCATCGACCGCGAAGATCGCAACGGTGCCGTTGGTGCCGCGGCGATCGACGATGCCATAGACGAAGGTCTGCGCAGTGCCCAACGGGTTCGGGATCTCGGCGACCGCGAGGTCGGAGGCGCCTTCGAGTGAGGACACACCGGCCGGATAACTCACCGGTGCAGAGACCTGCGTGCCGGCGGCGCCGAGTACGAAGAGTTGGTCCCCCGATGTGCCACGGCCTGCGACCCAGTACGTGAGAACGCCGGCGAGGTTCTCGGTCGCGGCTACCGCCGTGCATTGGGCGCCGGCGGTCGCGGTGCCGAGGTCGATGTTGAGCGAGCCCGTGTCGATCTCCCCGATCGCTTCGCCCTCCTTGCCGCCATCCCACTTGTCGCAGTGGGTATTGACGTAGAGGTTGTCGATGGCGGCTAGGCCTGTGGCGGACTGGAAGAGCGAGAAGCTCACCACCTCGCTGTCAGGCTGCGGCGTCAGTTCCATCTTCACGGTGGTTTGGACCCAGCCGTTGCCGAGCACCTTGCTCGACTCGTCGAGGATGCGTCGTTTGTACTTCAGCAGGTCCTTGCCCAGGGTGAGCTTGACCGCGCTGCCGTTGCTGGCGAACGAGTCGTACTGCAGGAACACCGTCTTGGTGTGGGTCGGCTGCGGATCGTTGTCGACGAGCGCCGAGATGGTGCCAGAGCCCGCACCCGTGAGGCCGAGCACGCCACTCTGGCCGTTCACTTGGGCGACCCAGGTGACGTTGCCTGAGTTGGTGAACATGCCTGGGCCAGGCGGCGGGGCGTACCAGCTTGGCAGTACCTGCGCGGTCGGCACCAGCGGCGCCACGGAGTTGGCGAAGTCCCAGTACAGGCTGACCGTCTCGTCGTCGCCGCCGTAGCCCCACCACGGTGGCGGATCTTCCGGGATCTGGGCTGCGAGCGCGCTCGACAGCAGGAGGAACGTTGCCGTGCGGTGAAGGGGGAGGGTCATGGCCGTGGATCGTACCGGGGTGCAGGTCAGCGTGGGGAAGTGGTAGGCGCGGGCGCTGCAACCTCACGTTGCGCCGGCGCGGCAGAGTCGGGTTGCTGCAGCAGTTGGCGCGCCACCGCGACCGGGTCGGTCGGCCACAGGCGCGCCGACTGTTCGGAGCCGCAGGTTGCCGCCAGGCGGCCGTCGGCACTCAATGCAATCGAACGCAGGCGCGAGCCATGCATCGGGCTGCGCAAGCGTTCTGCCCCGGTGGTGGCGTCGAACACGAACACCGTGCAGTCCCGGCTCAGGGTGTTGCCGCAAAGCAGCGTCGAGCCGTCCTGCGAGATCTCCGCCATCGCCAGCGGTTCGCCAGCGGGGAAGGTCCGCACCAGCGCACCGTCGATGCTCCACAACCGGGCCGTGCCGTCTTCGCTCGCCGTCAGCAGGTGGCGACCGTCGCGAAGGTAGCGCACCGAACGCACTGGGCCGGTGTGCCCGTTGAGCTCGCCGAGCGGGGCGCTGTCCTTGACCGACCACAGGCGCACCCTGCCATCATCGCGCGCCGCGGTGGCGAGCACTGCACCGTCGATGGACAGCGCTGCAGTCCGCGCCCCAGCCGGAAGGTCGAGCTGCAATACCTGCGTGCCGTTGCTGGCGTCGCGCACGCGCACGCGACCGGTCCGCAGCGAGGCGAACACGCACAGGCGCCCGTCGGCCGAAAAGGCCGCCGACTCCAGTTGCTTGTCGTCGTTCTGCGTGGACCAGATCACGGTGTCACTCTGCAGATCCAAGACGATCGCACGACCTGAAAAGGTCCCTAGCACAGCGCGCTGCCCGGTTGCATCGAGCTCGAGTGCGACGATGCCGTCGCCTTGCGGCAGTCCGCGGATGGTGCGCAGCAGAGAGCCGTCGCCTGTGTTCCAGACCGCGAGATACGCATCGAGGTCGCCGGCCGCCGTGAACAGCAACGGCAGGGTGGGATGGAAGCGCGCGGCGAGGCTCCATTCGCGGTGCGGCAATCGGAGCATGCCGCGCGCAGCGTCGAAGTCGATGGCGTAGGTGTTCCGACCTGCGGCCTCGAACAGCACGCGCTGTCCACCGGGAGCGAACGCGGCAGAATGCAGCGGCCCGCCGGCTTCGTGACGCAGTCGTTCCGCGCCGCTGTTCGCGTCGAACACGCGCAGCACGCCGTCAAAGCAGGCGGTGACGATGCGGCCGCCCGTGGCGTCGTACTCGCCAGCAAAGACCTCGGCTCCGTGGCCTGAGAGCAGCAGCTCCTCGCGCAGTGGTGCTAGCCCAGCAGCCGCGACGGGCTCTTTGCGCGTGGCCGCGGCCTCGACGACGCGGTCGGGCTGGTCGGCAGCAAGGGCGACGTCGAAGACGCGCGCACTGCCATCGGCGCCCGTTGCCAGCAGATGGTTGCCATCCGGCGAGAACCGCACGCAGAAGGCGGCGCGGCCAAAGCGCGTCGATGCCAGCAGCGCCCCGGTTGGGATCGCAAACATGCGCACCTCACCGCTGCTGCTGGCGACCGCGAGGCGCCGCGGCGCAGTCGTCGGATCGGCAGTGCGCTCGATCGGCGCGAAGTGCAGGCTGGTCACGTGACCGTCGATCGGCAAACGCGCGATCTGCTGGCCTGACTCGGCGCGCCAGAGTTGCACGTAGCCCGGTTGGCCGCAGCTGGCGACGAGGCTGCCGTCGTCGCTGATCGCGCATTCCTGCGACCAGCGCGGTCCGCGCATCGAGGCGAGCTCGGCGCCGGACTCGGTGTCCCAGACGACGACGGCGAACTCGGTGCGTTCTGGGTGCAGGTTGTCGGTGGTCAACAGCCTCTTGCCGCTGCGGTCGAAGTGAACCCCATACACGCTCCCGGGCCGGTCATAGTGGCGGAGTTCCTTGCCATCGGTCGCGCGCCACAAGGTTGCCCCTTGGCGATCGCCGGTCGCGACTCGCAGGCCATCGGGATGAAAGCGGGCACAGAGTGCGAGGTCGCGGCCGACGAGTTCGCGCAACTCAAGGCCGGTCTTCGCGTCCCACAGTCTTGCTGGACCGAACAGACTCACGGTTGCGACCATTGCGCCATCGGCGTTCGGCACGATCAGCGCCGTCGCGCGCAGCGCATCGAACTCGGTGGTGCGGTAGCCCGAAGCGAGCGCCGACAGCACGGCGCCACGACTGACCGGCCCATCGTCGAGAGCGACGGCCTCCAAGGCGAGGCGCAGCGAGGCATCGCGTTCGACTCCCACCTTCTGGCGGCTCCGCAGCATCAACACGTTGGCCTCGGCCTTGCGCCGCAGATCGTCCGTGGCCGCGAGTTCCCCGTTGCTGCGCAGCAACTTCAGCCGGTCTTGCACGGTGGCGTCCTCGGGTAGCAGCTTCAGTGCCTCGGTCGCGAGGTCGATCGCCCGGCTGTGGTCGGCGCCAGTTGCCGCGACGTCGGCTTGTTGCAGCAGCAAGCGGGCCTGCGCATCGCGTTCGGCGGCACTGGCGGCGTTGGCGGCGGCGATCACCAGGGTTGCGAATGCGAGCGTGCCACCGACGATCACTGCGGCGCGGTTGCGCTGCGCCCACTTCGACAGGCGCAAGGCCATGCTTGCCGGCTTCGCGTGGATCGGTTCGAGGTGCAGGAACCGCTGCAGATCCGCTTCGAACTCGGCCGCCGTCTGGTAGCGATTCTGAGGGTCCTTCTCGAGCGCCTTGTCGCAGATGGTGACGAGGTCGCGCGGCACGCGGGCGTTGCGCTTGTGGATCGGCAGCGGATCGCGAAAGCAGATCTCGTAGACGATCTGCTGCATGTTCTTGCCGTCGAACGGCCGCGCCAGCGTCAGCAGTTCGTAGAGGATGACGCCGAGCGAGAAGATGTCGGTGCGATGGTCCTGCACGACCTTCTTCTGCAGCGTCTGCTCCGGGCTCATGTAGTGCACGGTGCCCGTGATGTCGAGCGACCCGGTGAGGCTGTCGTCACCGAGTTGCTTGGCGAGACCGAAGTCGAGCAGTCGCGGCTGCCGTCGGTCGTCGATCATGATGTTGCGCGGCTTGAGGTCGCGGTGCGCGATTCCGGCTTGGTGCGCGACCACGAGCGCTGAGGCCAACTGCGCGCACAGCCGAGCACACTCGGCGACGTAGCTCTGGTCGCGTTCGCCGTCCTTCTTGAGGCCGAGCGACCCGTCGATGCCCAGCGAGGTGCTGCCGTTCTGCAGACGCAGTTCGTCGATCACGACGCCGAGGTTGCGGCCGGGCACGAAGTCCATCGCGAAGGCGAAGGTGCCGTCGACCTCGCAGAAGCCGTGCACTGGCACGATCGCTGGATGTCGCAGGCTCGCGGCGGCGGCAGCCTCGCGCCGGAAGCGCTCGACGTGGCGCGAACTCAGCGCCAGCCCGCTGGCCAGTACCTTCAGTGCGATGCGCCGGCGCAGCGACGGCTGGGTCGCGAGATAGACGACGCCCATGCCGCCGCGACCGAGTTCCTCTTCGATGACGTATTCGCCGAACTTGCGGCCAGAGGGCGCGGCGTCGCGACCGTCGTCATGGCGCACGTGGCCGAGGAAGTCGTCGAACTGCAAGAAGTGACGGCAGCGCGAGCTGATCTTCTTGCGCAGATTGGCCGGGTAGTCACTCGCGAATGCGCTTGGCTCGAGGTCGGGTTGCTTGCCGCGCAGGTCGATGAAGGTCTCGACCGCGCGCTGAACCAGGTCGCTGTCCTCGGCGTGTGCCGGCAGGTTGTCGCCGCCTGGTTGCATGTCAGGAGTCCTCTTCGTCGGCGAGCATGTCGGACAAGCGGGCCTGGGCGCGCGACAGCAGAGCGCGCACGGCGCCGGCGGTTGGCAGGCCGAGTTCGTTGCAGATCTCCTCGTTGTCGAGTTCGAGGTAGCGCCGCAGCATGATGACCTCGCGTTCGCGATCGGGCAGGCGGGTAAGTGCTGCGCGCACGCGCTCCGCCATTTCCTGTTCGGCGACTAGGTCGGCAGGGGTCTTGTCATCCCCCGGCAGCATGCGGACGAGCTGCGTGTCGAGTTCGACGTCGCGCTGCGGGCCCGAACGCTTGCGGGTCTCGAGCGCGCGCACCCGGCGCAGGATCTCGAACTCGGCGCCCTTCAGCAGCCACGCGAGGAAGGAGCCGTCGCCCCGGTACTCGAACTGCCCCAGGCGGCGCAGCGCCGAGAGGATGGCGTCTTGCGTGGCGTCGTCGCTGTCCGCCAGCAGCAGGCGGTACTTTGGGCCCACGAGTTTACGTAGCGCCGAGCGCAGTCGTTCGCGATAGCGCTGGAACAGGGTCTCCACGGCGTCGCCGTCGTTGGCGAGCGCGCGGGCGACGAGGCTGCGGGTGTTCTCGTGCACGGACAGGGCAAAGTGACTGCGGATCCGCTGATTCTGCCCTCGCCGTGCGATGCGGCAAGCTGTGGCCAGCTTCGCGGTTCGGGCCGCGGCGGAGCGTTGGATGGTAGGGGCGGCGAGCACGATGAGAACTTCCTGCCCTGTCCCAAGAGCCAGAATTCACAAAGCGCACGCTGCGACCGGCAATTCCCCCGCAGGTCGATGTGTGCCGGCCATCGCCAAGACTGCCGCGTCGGACTCCTCCATCGCCTTCTGGGCGGCTGCGAACCCGGCGGTGACGTTGGTGGCATTTCCGCCGGCGTCGAGCCCCCAGGACTAGGCGACCCTTCCCGGCTCCGCGGCCGGGTGGGCTGCAGGCGCTCCTAGCCGGAGTAGGAGCTGCGAGCCAGGCGCCGCGAACCCGGCGGCGGCCGGTGGAAACTGCCTATTGGAGTGCGCGACGTTCGGCACCATGGTCTGGAGCCGTCGTGCTTGCGACACTGCTGAAGATGGCGGACTCCCCGCGCACGATCCTTCATGCCGACATGGACGCGTTCTATGCGGCCATCGAGCAGCGCGACCGTCCCGAGTTGCGCGGCAAACCGGTGATCATTGGCGGATCCGGACCGCGGCAGGTGGTGGCCACGGCGAGCTACGAGGCGCGCGCGTTCGGCGTGCACTCGGCGATGCCGGGCGTGCGCGCAAAGCAGCTGTGTCCGCACGGCATCTTCGTGCGCCCGCGGCCGCAGGTTTACGAGGCGGTCAGCCAAGCGGTGCAGTCCGTGTTCGCTCGCTACACCGACCGCATCGAACCGCTGTCGTTGGACGAGGCCTTCCTCGACGTAACCGGGTGCGAACCGTTGTTCGGCGATGGGGCGGCGATTGCCGCGATGATCCGTCGCGACGTGTTCGCAGCCGTGCAGCTCACCGTCTCGGTCGGCGTTGCCTCCTGCAAGTTCGTCGCCAAGGTGGCCAGCGATGTTCGCAAACCCGACGGTCTTGTCGTGGTTCCGCCCGGGCAGGAGCGCGCGTTTCTGGCGCCGCTGCCGGTGTCACGCTTGTGGGGCATCGGTGCGAAGACCGAGCCGCTGTTGCAGGCGCGATCGTTGCGCACGATTGGCGATGTGCAGGCGCGGTCGCACGAGCAGCTGGTCTGCGATTTCGGCGAGCATCTCGGGGCGCACTTGTTTGTGCTGGCCAACGGTCTCGACGCACGACCGGTCGAGAGCGAGCGCGAAGCCAAGACGCTCGGTCACGAGTTGACCTTCGAACAGGACCTCGTCACGGCCGAGCAGGCGCATCAGGTGCTGCTGCAACTCAGCGAACAAGTCGGCCGCCGCCTCCGCCAACAGGACCGCAGCGCGCGCGTGGTCAAGCTCAAGCTGCGCCACCCCGACTTCACCACACTGCTGCGGCAGCGAACCATCGAGGCGACGCAGGACGATCTGGTGTTGTATCGCACGGCGGTGGACTTGCTGCGCGCGTGCTGGCGCGGCCGACCCGGCATCCGCCTGCTCGGCGTGACGGCTGCGGGACTCGGTGCGGCGGCGGCGGCAAAGCAAGGGTCGCTCTTCGCCGTTCGCGACATGCGGGCGCAGAAGGTGCTCGCGGCCATGGACGCGATCCGCGATCGCCATGGCGAAGGCGCTGTTCGGCGCGGTGGACCGGGCCAGCAGTCGACCCCGTGGGGCCCTGGAGTCTGAGCGCGCCGGCCTTCGAATCCGCGGTTGTGGGGCGTGGACTTGCGCTGCCCTCACGGCTTTGATGTATCGCCGTGGATGCCGTGAATGCCATGCCGAAGTGCTCCTCGTTGCTGTCCACTCCGTTGGTATTCGCGCTGTTGGTCGCGCTCGCGCTCGCGTCGTGCCAAACGCTGCCGCTCGCCTCGGTAGCAACCCAAGAGCCGCGGTACGGAACGCGCTACCAAGCGGGCGGTGGCCAGTGGGGCGATCGCCTCGTCGTCGAGGCGGCGTGGTTACCAGCCGCGTGGTTTCGACTCGATTCCGATGATCCGCTGGTGCCAACCAGTGACATCGGCGCCGCCGACGGCAGCGGCTACGGCGCGCGCGCCGCTGTCGGCAACCGCGACCAGAGCATCGGGATCAGCTACCAGGGCTTCGAGCTCTCCAACGACGCCAGCGACATCGACGTGCAGTCGGGGTTCCTCGACTTCGACGTGCGCGTGCCGCTCGCCGACGGCGGTGGCAACTTCGATCTCATCGTCGGCGCCGGTCTCGGTGCGGCAGCCATCGATGTCTCGGGTGGTTCTCTGCGCTCGATTCGCGAAGGCGCGGCGCAGTTGCGCTTGCTGCTGTCGTTCCGGCCGACGCGATCCCTGTCGTTCGACTTCGGCGGCGGCGGTGTGGTCTACGGCCATCCTGGCGACACCGAGGCCTTCGGTTCGTTCCTGCAGCTCGGCGCCTCGCTGACCTTCTGATCCGGATAGTTCCCGGTTGTCGTTTCGGCCGCCACGCCGACGCCGATCGAAGTGGATTCCAGTCCCTGCCCTCCTGCTATGCACCACACCTTCTCGCTCGTAGCCCTCTTGCCGTTGGTCGCCTGTGCGACGGCGCCGGTCGCCTCGCGAAGCTCCGCTCCGCCGCTGACCGAGACCTTCGTGTCGTCGATGCCTGCACCGGCACCGGCGAGTACTGATCCCGCACCGACGCAGCCCACTGCGTTCGGCGCCGACGGCAACGCGCCGGCCGATGCGTTGGTACCGATGGGCATCGGCTTCACGACATCGCCAGTAATGACGTTCTTCGCGTCCTCGTACGACATTCCGATCGATACCAATCTCACCCTCGGTCCGTCGGTGCACTTTGGTTTCGACGACAGCGAGTCGTTGTTCGGTGCGATGGGCCAGGCCCGGTACTTCTTGCCGCGCAATGACACGCTGCAGCCCTACGTCACGGTCGGCAGTGGTCTTGGCTACGTGGACACACTCGGCCGCGGCAGCGAATGGGGTCTCCTGTTCAGCGGTGGTGCCGGACTGCGGATCCAGACCAGCGACCGCGGCATGATCGCATCCGAAGTCAACTACTACGTGTCGACGGAGGAGCTGTCAGGGGAGCGCGGCTACTGGGGCTGGCAGGTGTTGCAGTTCGTCATGAAGTTCTGACCTTGCTCCACAAGCTCCCCTGACTTGGTCAGAAGCCTGGGCCGAGCAGCAAGAACCCAGTCGACTCGCCGCCATCCGCAAGGCCGAGGCCGAGGTAGAGCGGACCGATCGGGGTTTCGAGCGCCGCGAAGACGCTGCCGCCGAGCCTCGTATCGTCGAAGCGTTGGTCGCGCGACTGCCAGGCGCTGGCCAGTTCGACGGTCGCGCCGACATGCACGGGCACGAGGCCAGACGACACCGGCACGCGGCCGCCGAGGCGCGCCAGTGCCAAGTGCTGCACGACGCTCGCGGCGACCGGCAAGCCGGACAGGCGCAAGAACCCACCGAGCGACGGTTTGTCCCACTCCGGCCGTTGGCCTTCGAGCATGGTGTCGAATTCGATCGCCGGCACGAGCGTGACGTCGCCGATGGTGACGGCGTGGTCGGCTCGTACGAGCAGACTGTGGAACCGATCGTTCGTCTGCAGGCCGAGATCGGCGTGGCGATACTCGGTCAGCAGGTGCGAACCAGCCGTTGCGAAGTAGGCCGCGTTCTTGGTGTCGAGCACCGCGCGCAGGCGCAGGTAGCCATCGTCGAACTCGCTGTCGGCCAAGGGCGCCGTGGTGAGTCCGATGTCCGATTCGCCGAACAGGCGCACGTAGCCGGCGCGGAGTTCACCGAGGCTGCCGAGCGAGAGTCCGAGATCGAGTCCGGCGTCCGCTTGCCGTAGCTGTTGCTCGGCGATCTGCGCCCCGTTCTGGTAGACGTCGAGCTGCGACTCGCGGGCCAGGGCGCGCGGCGCCACAAACCACCGACCGCTGGTGGACAGCGGCTGGTACCACTCCGTGCCAAGGCTGGTGCGCTCGCCGATCTCCGCGACCGTGCGCAGTTCCGCCCCCAGCTGGTCGAGTCCACGAGCCACGTGCAGACCGGCGAGTTGGAACCAACTGCGCTCGGCGTCGGTCTGCAGCGACAGGCCAAACGTCATGAAGCTCGGTCCCCAGTCCTTCTCTTCCGCCTGCAAGCGTAGGTCGGCGCTCCCGTCACCACGCGGCGTCACGTCGAAGCGCACGCGCTGGAACAGGTCGATGGCGAACAGGCGGTCGAGGTCCTCCCGGAGTTGCGCTTCGTCGAAGGGCTCGCCGGCGCGCAGCGAGGTGCGGGCGCGCAGCATGTCGTCGGAGAGGCTCGAGTCGTTGGCGATCGACAGCGACGCAAGCCGCGGTGGCGGCATTGGTCGCCGCTGCTGCGCTTCGCGGTGCGCATCGTAGTCTGCTCGCGGCAACGACCACCGGCGCAGATCGTCGGCGCGCGCAATTGCGGCGGCGCGGCCGATCGCGATTGCCTTCGCCGCGCGCTCGAAGTCCTTCGACGTGATGTCGCCGAGGTCCGGTCGGATCAGCAGGTCGCCGGGT